>NZ_JADARC010000036.1:0-130895 GCF_016464245.1 Marinobacter sp. bablab_jr003 | reverse complement strand
TTCGTTGCCGATTCTGGGCAGGGCCATAAAGCCGTATTGGCCGCCGGCCCAGCCCTGGGCGACGCGCAGCCAGGCGCTGCTGTGTTCATCATTTTTTGAATAGCGATCCCACGGGAATCGGACTTTCACCCGGCCGTACTGATCGCAGTGGATCTCTTCACCCTCGGGGCCGGTGACGATGGCCATCTGAGGGCCGTCCATCATGGGTTTATGTTCACAAAGAGGGCGCCAGGTTTTGTCGGCCGGGATGGCGGTGAAGTCGTTGTGGTAACTGGTGGGTTCGCTGCCACCCTCTTCTTCCATGGCCTGGGGCTGTTTGCCGGTGTGGGTGATGGCGGTCAGCAGCCATTCCCGGTTCAGGCTCTGGCTGTCGTGTTCCTGCAACTCCACTTTGGCGCCGGGAGCGAAGTCCGGGCGGTTGCTTTTGCCGTTGGCCATGGACGCGTCGTTTCTAAGCGCATCCAGTTTGTTCTGGGTGAACGGCTGGCCGCTGGCGTCGGCCTTGTAGCGGCCGGGGTAGTCGTAGTGTTGATAATCTTCTCTGTGATTCACACCGGCTGCGCTGTATTCGTGAATTAGGGCATAGGCCGGGTTCTTGAAGGTGTAGTCCTTCATCGCCACGGAGGAAGCACGCACCCGCTCTTCGTAGGCAAAGCTGAACACGCAGGCTTGTTGGGTGCTGCCGCCGGCTTTGGTGTTGCAGGTCACAGGTTCCAGTTTCGGGGCATCGCCGTGGTGGTCGGCAATGATTAACGCTGGTTGCTCGTCGCCATCCACGCTGCCGTGCTGGTAGCGGTAGTGCCAGCCTTCTTCGGCGGCCAGTCGTTCCAGGAACTGCAGGTCGGTTTCCCGGTGCTGGACGCAGTATTCCCGTTCTTCCGGTGGGCGTTTGAAGTCAAAGATGGAATCCACAATGCCCCGCTCTTCGAGCAGGGTGCGCACGATGGCATCGGTGGTCTGGGTCTGGAAGACGCGGCTGTTGTGCATCAGGCCCAGACGCCATAACGGCGGCTGGATCACCACTTCGTAGCGGGTGCGGCGGTGGCCGGTGTCGCCGCGCATAAATTCGTTCACCACGCCGGTGAACCGGCGCAGGGGCTGGCCGTCCTGCCACACCACCAGGTCTACCGGCTGCTCCAGTACGTCGGCGGCGGCCACATCGGGGTCGGTGCTCGCCAGTTCTAACCGGCCATGAAACAAGGAAGACAGCTGTTCGGAAAGCTTAAAGCCAACTACCGAAAAGTGATCTGAGGGGAATTCGCCTACACGGGCGGTGAACTGCAATCCGCTTGCCTGGGGCATGACTTCGATCCCTGAAGAAAGACATGTCTGTTCAAACCCACACCATCCGGGTACGGGCTGCGATCAGCCCGGGCGTTCAGGCCCGGGCGCGGGCCATAGTCTAATACAAGCTGCGGGGTATTCGGTACCCTGCAAGCAGCTGCTGTGTGAACGGGTTGGTATTACTGGCGGCATGCAGGCGATAACGCATGGCGCCATCGTCTACGTTGAATTTTACGTCGACAGCGTTACTGCTCACGCCGGCAATCTCCGCTTTATCCAGCAGCCGGAACAGCGCCCAGGGACCGCTTTCAGAGATGCTGCGCGGCGAACGGTTAACCTGAACCGGCACCAGGGTAATACGGCTTTCCACCGAATCCCGCAGGGTGTTGGGCCATACCAGCGGTATGCTCTGGCGCGGGCCATGGGAGAACTCCACCAGCTGGCCGTCGATGTTCACTACCGCCCTGCGTTTGTTGTTGGTCAGGTTCAACGGTTCCAGGGCAAATTCCACATCCAGTGTACCGCTGCGGGTAAAAAAGGCCTGGCGGATCTGGCGGGCACGATCCAGGGCCGACACCACGTCACGCCGCACCAGACTGGCCCGGCGGGCGTCGCCCACGTGCTCCGGATGATCTTCCAGGAACAGCTTCAGGTTCTGGTTGTAGAAGGTTTCCAGAATGCCATCCGGAGCAAAGAAGCGTTCAAAATCCTGCAGGGCGGCATCACGGCCGGCACCGGCTGTGAACGGATAATGCCGGGCCAGGTTTTGCTGGAACGGCTGGTAAACCTCCCGGTACCACTCACGCTCCAACTGGGCCACCGCCCGGTCCAGCACCACCCGCCAGCTTTCCGAGGCCAGCCGGTTCAATATCCGGTTGAGCGGTTCCGGCTGGTGGTTCGCCATGCGCTGCAGGGTGAAGATCGGATCAGCCCCCTGCAGGCCCATGCGGGCCCGGGCCGCCGCCAGGGAGGCCTTGCCGGCATCCGGAGACTCCTGGATGTTGCGCAGGTACTCGTGCAACTCGCCGACCACCAGCATGATTTCTTCCAGCCCCGAAGGCTGTTCGCCCTGCTTGTCCGACAGGCGGTTCAGGTCCGAGAACTGCCGCTCAATATCCTGCAGCATGCGGTAGTGGGGCGACTGTTCCAGCAACTTGCGGGTGGCCTCGGCTTCCCCTTCGCCCACAGGAATCAGGCGGGTGTTGTTCTGTACCTGGGCCAACAAGCGAGTCAGGGGCTGGTGGCCGCTGGTCAGGCTTTCCAGCATGCGCACACCGTGGTTCAGGTCTTCAAACCGGTGGATATCCACCCGGCTGATGGCCGTGCGCCAGGCGTCTGCGTAGTTCTCTGCGTAAAGGGTTTGCAGACTGGCCAGCAGTTCTGCTTCATCCGCCTTGCTGAAGTCCACATCGTTGCGGCGGCCCAGTACCCAGGCATCCACCAGCGCCAGCTCGGTTACAGACCCGGACTTGCCCAGGAACCACTTCTCCAGGCCGTCACGGGTCAGCAGGGCCGGAATGGAGAGCGGATCTTCCGTGCCCGGCAGCTCATCGCCCAGCGGTTCGCCGTAGGCATCCAGCCGGGTGAACACCGTGGTGAAGGCAGGGCCTGAGCTGCGGGCCAGTTCCAGCGGGGCCTGGAATTCCCGGCCGGCTTCCACTTCCAGGTCACGGTAAACGCGATCGGGCGTGCTGATGCGGCCCAGCTCGTGCTGCGCCCACTGCACACTGCTGCGGAAGGGCGCCAGGGCCATGGCGGCGGTCTGGTCGCCGTCGGCAGCCATGCCGGCCAGGTCGGTGTGGGCCATGGCGTACTGCAGGTGGCCATACAGCCGGTTCTGTACATCCCGCTGGCCTGGGAAGCTCGACTGCCAGTATTCGCGCATATAGCCGGAGACAAGGTCACTGCGGCGACCGCTGGCATCGTAGAGCATACGAAGCACCCGAAGGTGTTCCAGCCGCTCGGTGCTGTCATCCGGCGCGCGACCCATTTCTTCCATCACGCCGAACATCAGGGCCGGAAGGTACTGGTAGGCCAGCATATCCAGGTAGGCGGCATCCACTTCCGGGCCGACCTTGTGGCCCTGGTACAACCCCATATCGGTAACCAGCGGCCACTCCTTGCGGTAATCACCGAAGGCCAGGGTGGCTTCCCGCAGCTGGTCCAGGGGCTGCAGCAGGTTGCGACCGGTGCTGTCCGGCTCATAACCCACCGGTTGCCAGTCGTTGATGAACGAGTTCACCCGGGTTTTCACCTGGGCAGCCGCCTCGGCGTTCTTGATGAAGTAATGCTGCCAGCCGGCGGTTACACCGGCACCAGCGCACAGGGCAACCATGGCGGCAAACGCCACCTTGCGCCGGCGCTTGCTGACAACCTTACGGTTATCGCCGGCCAGCCCGGCCTCCCGGTAAACGATGTCGGGAAACAGGTTGCGGGTGAACAGGCTGGCTGACTGCCCGCCACGCTGGGCCGGCTGAATCGGGCCGGTCACCTGGTAGTTACGGGCAGCGGCAGAGACAAAGGCATCTTCGGGCACGCCTTCCTGCAGAACCGAGGTAAAGAAAGTGCCGCGCACCAGTGCCGGAGTGGAGAAGGCATCGGCTGACAACAGGTCGGCCAGGAACTGTTCCATGGTCGACTTCAGGCCGGCCAGCTGGCGGGTAAAGGAATAGGCCGCTGCCCGCTCCTCGTTATCCCGGGTGTTCGCCAGCACGTCCGGCAGGCGTTGGGACAACTCCTCCACCATCTCACTGTAGCTGCCCGCAAACTGCTCCAGCCAGTGATCATGGTCCTGCTGGCTCTCCAGCCGGAAGGTAAAGCCCAGGGCTTTTTCCTTCTCGGCTTTCGACAGGGTTCGAACAAAGGGCGCAAAGCCGTACATCAGGTCCATTTTGGTGAAAGTGACATACACCGGCAGCCGTGACCCCAGCTGCTCCATCAGTTCCCGCAGCCGTGTGCGCAGCAGGATGGCATGGGCTTCCCGTTGCTGGTCGCTGGCGGTGCTCAGGCGCGCCAGGTCCACGGCCAGGATCACGCCGTTCAGCGGGCGCTGAGGCCGGCTGCGCTCCAGCCAGCCGATAAAGTGGTTCCACAGCCGGTTCTGGATCTCACCGGTGGCGCCCTCACCCTGGTTCTGGCTCAGCAGTTCACCATCCGGGTCGATCAGTACGCCGTTGTCACCAATCCACCAGTCAAAGCTGAACGGATTGCGGTCACCACGATTGTTACGGGTGACGTTGGTCAGGGTGTAAGTCTGCCCTGCCCGCTGAATCAGGCTGGTTTTGCCGGCACCTTCCAGCCCCATCACCAGGTACCAGGGCAAGCGGTAAAGTCCCTTGCGGCCCGGCAGGTTGCTCTTCAGGGCCTGTAACTGGCGGTCAAGCAAACGCTGCTGCCGGCGCTCCATGGGCAGGACAGGATCTTCCTGTTCCTGCTGTTCTTCGGCCTTGGCCTTGTTGACCTTGCCCAGCCGGCGCGCCAGGGCCATGCCCCAGAACACCACAACCAGAAGAATGACCCCAAGGGTAACCAGCGCCCGTATCTGCCAGGCCATCAGCGGGTATTCACCGTGGATTTCCAGCCTTGGCCCCAGCCACCAGGTGGCCACCAGCAAGGCAACCACGCCCAGTACCAGGGTGACCGGGGCGGCGTTACGAATGTATGGCAGAAGCCAACGACCAATGAGTAATGCTTTTCTCCACATGGTTTCCATTCCTGCGTTAGATGCGTGCGGGCGTTACGCCAGTCGTTCCAGTTGTTTGATCAGGCCCGGTTCCCAGTCTTCCAGGACCAGCCCCTGAACCTGGTTTTTCAGGTCCTGCAGGTGTTCGCCAGCCATGGTTTTCAGGCCGGTTTCTTTCAGCAAGCGGGCACTGGCCAGGCGCCAGTAGAAGCGCTCCCTCGGTTCCCTTGCCTCCGCCAGTCCCTGCTCCAGAAGCTCCATGGCCGAAGCCAGCTTATTCTGCCCCGCCAGCTCCAGCGCGCTGTCCAGAGCCTGCTCCCAGGCATTGGCCCCACCGCCACCACCCTTGGCGGAAACCGGCGTGGTGTGCAGCCAGTCGGCGGCCTGGTCACTGAGGAACGGGGTGCCGTCGTTAAACGTGAGTTCCGCCAGTTGCGGCAAACGTTCGACAAACGCTTTCAAGGCTTCCCGGATGGCCTCGGCGCAGTCGCCGTGGCCAAGGGCGGCGGCTACCCGGGCGCTCAACCAGTGGCCGTCGAGCCAGAACGGGCTTACCGACAGGCTTTGTTCAATGCGCTGCCAGAGTTCGTTGTCAGGCGTTTTCTCCAGTGCTTCCCGGTATTCCGACACCCGGTCGGCACTCACGGCGGCCAGGTCGGTGCGCTTGCCATCCCGGGTCGGTGGCAGGCTGGTAATGCTTTGCCAGATGGCATGGCGGCGCATCCGGTAACCCAGGGGATTGTCCGGCTCGGTGCCGGTCAGCAGTTCGGCCACTTTCAGCAGGCTCTGGCGGGTGGCCCGTTCATTACCGGGGTCCAGGGTGAGGTTGCCCAGAGCTGCCGGTGTCGTCGCTGAAGCCGCAGGTTTAGGGCTTGCCGGGCCCTGGGTCGTGCCCGCCGGCGTCGAAGCGGGTTCTGTTGCGCTCTGGCTACCGGTGGGCTGATCCTGCCGGGGCAGTTTCTCTACAGTACGTTTGAAGTCAAACAGAACATCATCCGGCAAATCCCGCGCCCGGGCCTGGTCATCCAGCCGGGTAATCAGGTCCAGGCAGAACTGCCGGCCATCGCCGGCACTGGCATCAAACACCAGGCTTTCCACCGGTTTCAGGGCGCGCTGCAGTATCTGGGTGAACAGCATTTTCCGGGCCCTCTGGCCCTTTGCTCCGGGGTAAGGCCACGCTGTTTCCCACCAGTCGTCCAGCACCCGGTGCAGCAGATACAGAGACAGCACAAAGCGTTCGCCGTCCCCACCCCGCTGCAGGCTCACCATCAGAAACCCGAGCACCTTGATATCCTTGCTGCGGTCCGCCAGCAGCTGCAGCGCCACGCTTTCCACTTTGTTCCAGTCGATATCGTTGTGGGCCAGCGAACCCACCTTCATTACTTCGTCTTCCAGAAACTCCAGTGCGCTGTCCTCGGCCAGGCTTTCACCCACGGCAGACTCACCCGGGATAGCGCCAAGCACCTGGTCTACGTACGGATGTTGTTCGATCACCTGCATCACATTGCTCCCTTACCAGCCACAGGCCTGACGCAAAGGCTTGATGGCCTCCGCGTAGCCGGTGAGGTCAAACAACAGACCATCCAGCTCTGCCACATCGGCCTGAACCCGGGTATCCGGCTCCCGAACCATGGCCAGAACGGTGCGAATAGCGGGCAGGCCACGGCCAGCACTGACCACCAGCCCTTCATCCCGCACCCGCCACCAGGCGCGTTCAGCACTCAGGGCCACATTGACCCGCTCCCGGTTAATCGGCTCCGGCAGCATGACCGCAAGTTCGGTGATGTTGTTGTGGCATTGCAGGGTCAGTACCGGGCGCGGGGGCTTTGCTCCCAGGGCGGTCACGGTGACCAGGTGCCCGGCGGTTGCCCCGGTGTTCCGGTAAATCACCCCGGAGGCATCGCCCTTACCAGCCAGGGCAAAGGCCTGGCGCCAGCGTTCGGAGCGGTTCACCCGAGGCTCTCCGGCACCCGGCTGATAAAGGGCCAGCGGTGTGGCAAAAACCTCGTCAAAACAGGCCAGCCGCTCCAGCCGGTTGGCTTCTTCAGTGCAGGCCTCGGCCGCGGTCAGGCGCGGATCGGCGACGCCATGGCTGCTGGCACACAGCATGGCCAGGGCCAGCAGGCCAGTTCGAACAGGGTCTTTCAGGGTCATAGGTCAGTTACCTGATACTTCAGACATTTATGGGCCAGGGTGCGCTTCGGCAAACCCAGGCTTTCGGCCGCCTGGGCACGGTTGCCGCCGTACTGGCGCAGGCGGTCACGGATGATGGCGGCTTCAAAGGCCTGGGAGGCCGCTTTCAGGTCGCGGATGTCGTCGACTCCCGGCACCCCCGGCACGGTTTTGGGCTCCACGCTTGCCGTCAGGGGCTGGCCGGGTTCGGCAAACAGATCATCCAGGCGCAGTACATCGGGCTGGATGTCATCACCGGCGGGGGTTTGCAGGCAGGCCAGTTCCACGATGTTGCGCAGTTCCCGCACGTTACCGGGGAAGTTGTAACCGGCCAGCGTGTGCAGGGCGTGGCTGCTGATACCCAAAGGGCCGCTGCCTTCACGCTCGGTATACAGGCGGATGAAATGCCGGCTCAGGGCTTCCAGGTCTTCAGTGCGCTCCCGCAGGGGGTTGACCCGCAGCGGGAACTGGCTGAGGCGGTAGAACAGGTCCCGGCGAAAGCGGCCATCTTCGATGCCTTCCTGAAGGGGCTGATGGGTTGCCGCTACCAACCGGAAGTCGGAGTGCTGTTCATCCCGGGCACCCAGGGGGCGGAACTGGCGGCTTTCCAGCACCCGCAGCAGTTTCGATTGCAAGGCCATGGGCATGTCGCCGATTTCATCCAGGAACAGGGTGCCGCCGTTGGCCCGGGCCAGCAGGCCTTCCTTGGCCTGGTCCGCACCGGAGAAGGCACCCTTGGTGTGACCGAACAGTTCGCTTTCCAGCAAGCTGTCCGGGATGGCGGCACAGTTGACCACCACCATGGGGCCGTTGGCCCGATCAGACATGTCATGGATACCCCGGGCCACCACGTCTTTGCCGCAGCCGGTTTCGCCCTGGATCAGCACGGACAGCTGGCTGCCGGCGGCACGTACCACCTGGGCTCGCAGGTTGGTCATGGCTTCAGAGTTACCAACCAGGGTGTGGGCCAGTTGTTCGCAGCGCTGGCGCAGGGTTTCGGCGTCGTGCAGGTGGTCCAGGGAGCGCTTGAGCAGCCGCCGCTGCCAGACCTGGTCGCGGGTTTGCAGTTGGCTGATCCACTGGTGCACCAGCAGTTGTTTGATGCCGGCGTACAGGGGCTGGCCGACGATGCCTTGCCAGTCCGGGTGGTCGCCACACAGTACGAGCATTCCGAGCGTGCGGCCATCTGCGCCTTTTAACGGTTCCAGCCAGAAACTTCTCGGGCGCCCACTGAGTTCCAGGAGGTTCTGGAAGCCGGCGTGATCCAGGCGGTAGCTGGCGGCGCGGGTGAGTTCCCGCGGCTGGCCGGTTTGCAGCACGTGGGCGAAGGGGTGGCTGAAGTCGTTACAGTCGAATTCGCCCGCTTCGTCCAGTTTGCCGCAGTGGAGGGTTCGGCCGCTGAGGTCGAGTTCCAGTGCCCAGCATTTGCTGAGCCCGAAGGCGTTTTCGAGTTGGCGGGTGGCGGTATTCAACAGCGCCGGCAGGGTATCCTGTTTGATGAGTGCCACCGCCAGGTCTATGCCGGTGTGCAGTTCCTTCTGCATCCGTCCCATTTTTTGTGTTTCCATCTGGGTTGATTGGAGATTGCCGCCCGCACACCGTGGGGTTGAGCTTTCCAAAACACGCTGTGAATACATCCCTGTACGCTCTGCTCCGCCATCCCTGGCTACGCAAGGTTTTGGAAAGCTCAACCCCACGGTGCGCTCCTTCTCAGTCAGCCTACGCGACTGTTCCTGTGAACCGGTTTTCTTCGACACCCAGAGTGACCTTGGTTACCGGCTCCCTTGCCGCCAGTTTTTCAAGCAGCGCCAGGGACACCGGTGGCAATAGTTCGCCTTCGATGATCGACTCCAGCATCCTTGCACCGTTTTCGCTTCGGGTGGCGCGGCTGCGGATGGCTTCTACCAGGCCGCCTTCCAGCTCCACCTCGGTGTGGTAACGGGCTTTGATCTGCTCGGCCAGGCGCTGGAGTTTGTCGCCGACTATGCGGTTGAGGGTGTCTTCGCCCAGCGGCAGGTAGGGCACTACTTCCATTCGTGCCAGCAGCGCGGGTTTGAAGAAGTTGGCCAGTTCCGGGTACAGGGCTTCTTCGATCTTTTCCGGTTCTTCGGCGTGGTTGACGATGGTCTGGTAGCCGAGGTTGGAGGTGAGGAAGAAGACGACGTTTTTGCAGTCGATCAACCGGCCTTCGCCGTCCGCCAGTTCGCCTTTGTCGAAGGCCTGGTAGAACAGGTTGAGAACTTCCGGGTGGGCTTTTTCGACTTCGTCGAGCAGCACCACGGAATAAGGCTTCTGGCGGATGGCTTCGGTGAGGATGCCGCCTTCGCCAAAGCCGACGTAGCCCGGGGGTGAACCGATCAGGCGGGAGACGGTGTGTTTCTCCTGGTATTCGGACATGTTGATGGTGGTGAGGAACTGGCGGCCGCCGTAGAGCAGTTCGGACAGTTGCACTACGGTTTCGGTTTTGCCCACGCCGCTGGGGCCCACCAGCAGGAAGGCGCCCATGGGGCGGCCCGGCCGGCGCAGGTCGGCGCGGGCGGTGAGCAGGTGCTGGTGCAGGCAGTCTATGGCGGTGTCCTGGCCTTTGATGTGGGCCTGCAGGTAGGCCGGCAAGTGGGTGATTTTTTGCAGTTCGTCGGTGGTCATGCGGTTGACCGGGATGCCGGTCCAGTCGGCGATGACTTCGGCGACCTGGCGAGCGTCCACGCGGGCATGGACCAGGGGTTCATCAGCTTGCAGCTCGGCCAGTTCCTGTTCGATGGCGGCGGCTTCGCTTTTCAGGTCCGGGCGCTCTTCGGTTTCCAGATCAGCAGCGTTTTCATCTGCTTCTGCCCCAGGCTGTTCACCGGTCAGCAGCTGTTCGCGGATTTCGACCAGTCGGGCTACCAGTTCTCGCTGGTCGTTCCAGCTTTGCTCCAGGGCTTCGGCTTCGGCGGTCAGGTCGGCAATGAGTTGTTCAAGTTCCTGTTCCCGCTCGGTGTCGACGTTCTGGCCCAGGGCGTGTTCCCGGCTCAGCAGGTCCTGCTCCATGGCCAGCTGGTGCAGCTCACTGCGCACGTGGCTCAGGCGCCGTGGCGGGGTGCTCAGGTTCAGGCTGACCCGGGCGCAGGCGGTATCCAGTACGTCGATGGCTTTGTCCGGCAGCTGCCGGCCCGCCAGGTAACGGGCAGACATTTCCGAGGCGGCTTTCAGGGCGCTGTCGGCGACCAGTACCTGGTGGGCTTTTTCGTAGACGGTACGCAGGCCGCGAAGGATGTGCACGGCTTCGCCCGGGGTCGGCTCGTCCAGGGCAACCGGCTGGAAGCGGCGGCTGAGGGCCGGGTCTTTCTCGAAGTATTTCTTGTATTCGCGCCAGGTGGTGGCGGCGATGGTGCGAAGCTCGCCCCGGGCCAGGGCTGGCTTGAGCAGGTTGGCAGCGTCGGAGCCGCCTTCGCTGTTGCCGGCGCCAATCAGGGTGTGGGCTTCGTCGATGAACAGGATGATTGGCGTAACCGAACCTTTCACGGCTTCGATCACGCCCTTCAGGCGCTTCTCGAACTCGCCTTTAACGGAAGCCCCGGCCTGCAGGGCGCCCATGTCCAGGGTCCAGAGTTCGACGTTTTTCAGACGGTCCGGTACGTCGCCGTTCACGATGCGCAGAGCCAGGCCTTCCACCAGGGCGCTTTTGCCCACGCCGGCATCACCCACCACAATGGGGTTGTTCTTGCGGCGGCGGCAGAGGATGTCGATCATCTGGTCGATCTCGGCATCCCGGCATACCACCGGGTCCAGTTTTTCTTCCCGGGCCAGTTTGGTGAAGTCAGTGGCGTAGCGCTTGAGCGGGTCCATATCGGCATCTGCCACGGGCCGGGCAGCGCCGTTTCCAGAAAGTTGCGGGCGCTCAACGGAACCTTCAGTCACCCGGTCAAACTGCTTGCGCAGCTGTTCCCGGTTGATGTCCACCAGCGCCTGCGCCACCCGGGTCATCAGGTAGCGGTCGGCATTCGTTAGCAAGGCCAGGAACACCGAACCCGAGCGCAGTTCGGTGTGACCCAGCTCGGTGGAGGCCAGCAGCCAGGCGTCCTGCATCAGTTCCACCAGCAGCGGCGAGAAGGAGGGATAGGGCTCGGCACTTTGCGCTTCGCCATTCAGACTGTCGCCTACTAATGGCTGCAGTTGCTGGTGGTTGATGCCGGTGTGTTCCAGGATCTGGCGGACGTCAGAAAACGGTGTTTCCAGCAGCTTGAACAGCAGGTGCGCCGGGGTAATCTCGGCGCCCTGACGGCTGATGCACAGGGCGGCGGAGGCTTCCAGGGCCTGGCGTGAAATGTCGTTGAGGCGCCCAATCAGCGCCGGCAGTTCTACCCGAATCACAGTGATGTCCTTATTTCGGTAGTTGGTCCAGTACGCTGAGCACATCCCTGATGCGTTCGTTCAGCGCAATGTTGTACAAGTGATAAATCCCGGCCATGGCCGCCACAAACAACCCGCCAATCAGCCAGGCGGGCAACCCGGTGCGCAACCGGTTACGGGCAGGGGCCAGGTTTGCCAAGGCATCGGTCAGCGGCCGGGGTTCCCGGTCACCGCGCAGTTCCCGCAGCTGTTCGTACAGGCCCCGGACAATCTTCTCGTATTCATCGCGGCCGTTTTCCATCACCTTGTAACGGCCCTCAAAACCCAGGCACAGGCACAGGTAGATGAAACCCAGCATGTCCCGGTAGCGCTCCGGCTCTTTTTCCATCCGGGCCAGGATGGCGAACACCTTCTCACCACCCCAGGTTTCGTTGTGGAAACGGGACAACAGGGAGTGTTGTGACCACACACTGTGGGCGCCCCAGTCGGTGCCCAGCACCGCTTCGTCGATAAATGCGCACAGCACATAGCGGTATGCCACCACCGTGGGGCGTTCGTAGCCCTGCTCCACCAGTTCACGGTCGATGGCCGCCACTTCGTCGGTTACCTGCTGGTACAGGCTTTCCACATCCCGGAAATCCGCCAGCCGGCGAACCCGGATAACCAGCCCCAGCAGCGGTGTCGCCGCGTCGATCAGGCGGTTTTCTTCCTGCCCCCGCAGCTGGAATCCGCTGTTGGCAAAGTCATTGCGGGAACCCGGGCTGTCGTTGTCGGCAAACAGAAGGTCACTGAATGCACGATCACCCGAATCCCTGGTGCTGCGCGGTCTGTCCATTACCGGTGCATCTGCCATGATCTAGCTCCTGATTGCCCAGAATTGCATTTCCAGCCCCGGGTAACTGCCGGCCACATGGAAGGCGAAGCCGCTGGCGTTATCGAGCATCTGCCAGGCCTGGCTCTGGTCGTCCAGCCGGAAGTACACAAAACCGGCGTGATACGGCAACTGGCGCGGCGCCACCGGCAAGGCAGACAGCGGAATGCCAGGCAGCTGCAGACTGATGAGATCGCGGATTCTCTCCACCGAGGCCACCTTGCACTGCTGCACAAACTGTTTGCGCAGGTCGTCCAGCGGCATGTCGGCCTTCACCGCCAGGATGAACTCGGCATCCCTGATCAGCTGGCCATCCTGGACCGGTGCCACTGTCAGGCCGTACTGGCGCTGCTGCAGGGCAATCGACAAGGCCCGCGGCTCCAGAACGGTACTCAGGGCCTGCCGCAGAATCTGCATCAGCGGGCTGAAACACGCCACTGGCAGGTCGTGGTCGTAGGGGGTGAACTCCCTTGGCAACCGGCTTTCGTCGGTGAAGGTCACCAGCTCGCCGCAGAGTTCCAGCAACACTTCATACAGCCGTTCCGGATGCAACTGGCGCAGCCGGGCCAGGTGCATAAACCGGGGGTGGGCACGGTTCAGCATCTGCAACAACATGAAGTCCGACACATCCGCCACACCACCCTGCCCCGGCGCACCCACGCGTTCGGCGATGTTGCGGGCCCGCTCCTGCATCAGCCCGGCCATCTCTCCGACAAACCGCTGAAGCCGGGGCGCGGAACGCACACTGAGCATGGTGGGCAGGAAGTTCGGATCCATCACCAGGCTGCCATCCGGGCGCTTTTCCAGGATCCGGCCAACGGCAAGGCTGGCGTAGGCACTGCGGTCTTCCCGCTCCAGCATCAACCGCGGCGCCACCCGGCCCACATCGATGCTGTGGGCATCGCCATCCACCGAATGCAGGTCGCGGATTTCTACAGCCTGGGCCCGGAACCGGCCGGCGACCGGGGCATCCGGCCATTCCACTTCTGCCAGGGTATCGCTGCCCAGGGGCAGTGCCAGGAACACCACCTGGTTGGCCACCGAGGCATCGGTGATTTCCAGGGGCTCCGGCATTACGTCGTCCTGGGGCAGGTTGAACCGGGTGCCGTCCGGAAACAGCCCGCAGGCCCGCACCAGCCCGACCCGGCCAAAGCTCAGGTACTCGGCGTTCAGTTCCAGGTCACTGAAGCCATACAGGTAGTCAGACACCGCCAGCGCCCGCTCGTTAATCTGGTGTTCCAGGTATCTTTGTTGCTGCTGGAAATGCTGGGGTTTGATGAACAGCCCGTCACTCCAGACCACTCGGTTGGTGACTGCCATCAGCTTTCATCCGAACGTGTCAGTTTCACTTCCCGCTCGCGCAGGTTGACCAGCAGGTGGTAGCGGCCGCCAATGGGGTCCACCCTGACCACCTTTTTCCACTGGGACAGGTTGGGGTAGGCATAGAAAGCAATCACAGCGATAAACCGGGTGTCCTTGCTGATTTCGAACGGCTCCACAAACTTGAACTGGCCCGGCACCAGGGTGTAATCGCTGTGGTCCACATAGTTGCGGCCCAGGGAATCTTCCAGGTCGGTCAGCAGCTGGTCGAAATCACCGGCCATCAGCAGCGAGCTGTCCCGCAACTCGATGATCTGGAACGCGATGGGTGTGGGCGCCAGGGATTCGTTCGGGTTTACATTCGGTTCCGCCAGCATGGTCAGGTCCACGCGGCTGGGCAGGTCTTCCGGATAGCCCACGGGAATGTCGGGATCCCACAGCACCTTGGCGGTCTTGGTCACCGCGTTGTACGGGGTGCTGCACCCCACCATCAACATAACAACCGCCAGCAAGCTCCATTTGCAGTACTTCATCAAACATTCTCCCTCTGTAGTTGGCGCAGATGCTGGTCATAAGCCTGGTCGAACACCTCCTGGAAGAGGCGCTCGAAACCCTGCTGACGACTGGATCTGAGTTCGCGGTAATAGTGTTGGTACATGTTCCAGGCCCAGCGGCCTTCGTCTTCGTTGTCTTGCAGGCCACGGCGGTAACCGTGGAACCGGCGCAACAGGGCCTCCGGTGAGAAGGCATAAAGAATCGCTTCCAGGGCTTCCCGAATGGCTTCACGGGTGGCCTGCTGATGATGGTTCAGGCTCTCCAGGCTTTCCCGAACTGCAGCCGGGGCAGACAAGTGCACCGGGCTGCGCTCGGCGGCAAACAGGGTCTGCATGGTGCAGGTGTAGTCGTCACCCAGGCGCAACGGGTTGTCTTCAATCGGCTGCAGGCGGGTGCGCAGGGCCCGGTGCCGCGAATCTTCACCCTGATGCAGGGCCAGCAGGCCTTCGACCGTGGCTTTCAGGGTCTGGCCGGCCTCTTCCAGAAACAGGCGCATTTCATCGCTGTCGGCAAAGTCAATCTCGGCTTCCATACCGCGCATCAGGGGGGCACCGCTGATGTGTTGCCGGCTGGTGTCTTTGGCTTCCCGACTCTGTTCCGTGGACTCTGACATGCCCTGTCGCTCCTGTGTGTTTGGCCAGGGAGCCAGCGGGTCTTCGCTGATCGGCTCCCCCGCCGGGGTGTGCAGTCCCTCAAGAGGCTCGCGGCCATCCGGCAGCGCCTGGCCGGATTCCGACCGCAACAACGAGCCTTCGGCTACATCCACCAGTTGTCTATGCTGGCCGGCGTCTTCTTCCATCCCGCTGTTAACGGCCGCCTCGCCATTGAGCTCTGCCCGCATCCGGTACCGGCCAATGGTGAGTGTGTCACCATGGTTCAGCCGCGCCCTGCGGCCCCGGCCAACAGGCTGGCTGCTGCTGTTGATGTAGGTTCGGCCGCTACGGTCGATCAAGCAGAAGCCGCCATCCAGGTAACGAACCTCGGCATGGCCGGCTACAGCGCCGGTGCGATGGGGCGACAACCGCCAGGTATCGTTGGCGGCCGTGCCGATAGAGCCGCCACCGGTACTGAATTTGTGTTCAATGCTGGCACCACCGCCGGTTTCGGTCGGGTTGATGATCACCAGGGTTAATGCTGCTGTCCGGTTTGACACCTGTCTGGCTCCTTGCCTTATCGTCGTATCTGGATGCGCACCGCCGGGCGTTCACGGGCCCGCTCCGGTGTTACAAATGAATTCCAGCCGAGGCGCACATCCTCGCCCAGCTGCATGGGCCGGATATCCTTGGGCCGCATCTGCAGTTCCAGGTCGTAGGCCAGCTGCTCCCGGGTGGTGAATTCCACCAGCTTCACCAGCCGCTCATGGTCACGGCCGTTGGGCAGGAAATCCGCAAAGCGGCGCCGGCTCAGGTTGCGCAGGCGCAGGATAAACTTGCCGCTGCGGTCCCGGATGCTGGAGCCCACCAGGGTGTCCTGGCCCAGGCTGGCATTGGCCTGACCCAGCCGTGTTTGCTGGTCTGGCCCGATGGCCACCTTACGCAACACCCACTGTTCGATGCTGACGTCTTCCAGGTCGAAACAATGTGCGACAATGCCGCTGACCACTTCCGGCGACCGGCTGCGGCCCGCCATCTGGCCGGCGTAGGCCAGCATCTTGGACCAGTTGACCGGCGTGGCTTCCCGCAGACGGCTGTCACCCAGCCCCACCAGGGCAAACACCAGTTCGGAAAAGCCGTCGCTGGCACCCGGCTGAAACCGCACGTAATACCGGTACTTGCGCCAGGCCCGGTGAAACAGGGTCACCAGCCGGTGATTGAAAAAATCCAGGAAGTGCCGGCGCACCCCCAGATCCTGGCCCGCTTCCCAGGCCAGGTCCTCCAGGTAGTACCCGGGCAGTGGCGACTGGGAGCCATGCAGGCCGAGAAAGCTCACTTCCATCTGGTAAGGCGCGTGTTCATGTTCCGGCGACAGGGCCGAAACCACATCACTGCCCGGAAAGCCCAGACCGGCCGAGGCCGAGAACCGGATACGCTCCTGCCGGGGCTCGCCGTTGCCGGAGTTTTCCAGGTCGTCGCCGTGGTGCCGGTGAATCAGGTCCACCAGCTGGAAAAAACTGTAACGCCGCGCGTTGCCGAGGACAGGTTCCAGCCCGGCTACATCAGCGGCTGCTGACCTTGCTGTAACGTCCATGTGTACCGTTCCTGGTTGTCTGTATTCACCACTTCCAGCTGGTGAAAGGCATTAATGCTCGCGTAAAGCGCAAAGAACTGACTCAGTACCGTGCCGAACAGGTACAGATCGCCCTCGCTGCCGAAATTCTGCTGATCCAGCTTCAGCACCGAACGAATGCCCCGCACCGGCAAGCCACGCACCATGCGGTCCACCGGCTGGGTAGTGATTTCGCTGATACCCGCCAACCGCTTCTGGGAAACCCGTTCCGCCTGCCGGTCGACCAAGGCCCGGAAGTCGTACACCCGCAGTACCGTGCGCAGGGCATCCACATCCAGCATGGACAAGTAGTTCAGGGACAGATTGGAAATCAGCGTCCACAACAGGCTACCATCCAATGTTGGCCGCAGCGTGGCCGTGGGCCGGGTAATGTTGCTGAACGAGGCAAACGCCGGCGTGGTCTCGGTGGCCATGCAGATCTCCCCCACCGCCAGTTGCTGGGGCAGCTGCCGGTTGGTACAGATCAATGTCAGCGACACCGCTTCCTGCCGGTTCATACAGTCCGACTCGTCACCCCGGACAAACGAAATGTAGTGATCAAAGCCATCGCCCCGAACGCTCTCCCGGGTACGCACCCGGTAATACAGCGCGGTACGGCCACGGTCCCGCTCCACCTCGTGCTGGAAACTCTCGAACGCGGTATACAGCCTGGGCTCACCGCGCCCGGAACGCCCTTCCAGCCAGCCTTCCACCTGCTCGATACTGAACACTTCAAAATGCTCCGGGCAGCGGCTGGAGGGCGAAATACGGTACTCGGTCTGCCGGCCGTTCAGATCCACCGGCTCCCCTTCGTGGCTGAACAGATTCACCGCCGGCGTGCAGTACAGCTGCATGGAATCCCGGGTAACCCGGGCATCCGGTGGCAGAATCCGCCTGAAATGAAAACGCAGACTGATCTCATCCGCCTGCACCGCCGGCAAACGGGACTTCAGCCCGCCGATATCCACAAACCGGAAAGCCTCCGGAAAGCTCAGGTACTCCTGGATAATGCGGTACCCGGCATAGGCATTCTTCGGATACGGCAAAATCGCCTCATCCGCCGCAAAACCCACCGGCTGCAACAGCGACGACGGCAGGTTGTAGACGTTCTCGCCCACCACCAACTCCATACGGCTGAGGTAATGGTTCAGCCACAGGTACAGGGTTTCAGCGGTGTGGTTATCCCCACCCAGATAGAACCGCAGGCTGTCCAGCCCCAGACCATTCAACGGCTGGTCCGTATGCAGGGCCAGGTCGACGGTAACGGAAGACACTTCCCGGGAATGCTCGGCATGGGCCTCCGCCACACTGACCGGAAAGATATCCACAGCCCGGCAGGTACGGAACCGGCACTGAGTCTGGCGGCTGGCTTCGCCCAGGGGCCGGCTCTTGATTTCGGTATAGCGCTCCACCGTTTGCCGTTCGCTGATCGCGTGCAGTTGCGGGTCAAAGCGCATAATGGTGCAGCTGGGCACCGGCCGTAGATAATTCGGCCAGAGCATGTTCAGCAGCGAATGGGTCAGCTCAGGAAACTCGTCCTCAACCTTCTCCCGCAATTTGCCGGTCAGAAAGGCAAAGCCTTCCAGCAGCCGTTCCACATCGGGGTCGGTGCTTTGCTCGGACAAAAAGCGGGTAAGCTGCGGATGCGCCTCGGCAAATTCCCTGCCCTGCAACCGCAGAAAGCTCAACTCATCCCTGTAGAACCTGTTCAACTTCATTGTTTACTGCACCTTGTTACTGCACCCTTACTTCGGCCTGTCTGGCTCCGAGCCAGGATGAGGGTAGGCCTTCCAAAAGACGCTTCAAGCCCGTCCGTGGGACGCTTGAGCTCCGCCATCCATGGCTCCGCACACTTTTGGAAAGGCTACCCACACCCCGTCTCTCATACTTGCCGTCAAAGTCACCCGGACCGCAAACACTCAGGTTTGCCGGAGGGGGCGGGGATGCTTTTCTGCCGGGAAAAAAGATGTCTGAGCGAAGCGAGTTGTTTTTTCCCAGAAGAAAAGCATCCCCGTCCCCTCCGAACTCCAATGTCTGCCCCAGTACCAAGCAGGCCCCGACTCAGATAACCCGGTAATAGCGCTTATCATCGAGGACCAGGTCAATGGTGGTCCGGTCGTCACTCCCGGCAACCTGCAGGTAAACCGTCACCTGAAACTTCAACTGCAACGGGTCCGGCCCCGGCGGCAAGGCCACCACATCCACCCGCTTCACCCGCGGCTCAAACTTCTCGATGCACTGACGAATCGCCCCCCGAATCTGGATACTCAGATCCAGCGTACCCAGGGTGGCATCGTTGAAATCCAGCAACCCGAGATCCGGTACGCTGGCGCTGTTGCCCGGATGGGCGTTCAGCAGGCGCACCAGGTGGCGCTTGATGGATTCCACCACATGGGTCACTTCACCCATTCCCTGCCCCGGGGGGGCAGCAGCCTGTTCGAGCCGTTCAAACAGGCTGCCGGTATTGCGAACGCCGTCCGTGCCGGTGTCGCCGAACACGGATTAATCCTTGTCCAGGCGGCCAACCAGCGACAGTTCGAAGTTGGCACCCATGTACTTGAAGTGCGGGCGCACGGCCAGGGAGACCTGGTACCAGCCCGGATCGCCTTCCACATCGGAGACTTCCACGTGGGCGGCGCGCAGCGGACGGCGGCTGCGAACATCTGCCGGCGGGTTTTCCTGGTCGGCCACGTACTGGCGAATCCAGGTGTTCAGTTCCCGCTCCAGATCCTGGCGTTCTTTCCAGGAGCCGATCTGCTCGCGCTGCAGTACCTTGATGTAGTGGGCCAGGCGGTTCACGATCATCATGTAAGGCAGCTGGGTGCCCAGCTTGTAGTTGGTTTCCGCTTCCTTGCCTTCCTTGGTGTTCGGGAACTGCTTGGGCTTCTGCACCGAGTTGGCGGAGAAGAACGCCGCGTTGTCACTGCCCTTGCGCATGGTCAGGGCGATGAAGCCTTCTTCCGCCAGTTCGTATTCGCGGCGGTCGGTGATCAGCACTTCGGTCGGGATCTTGGCTTCCAGCTGGCCGAAGGATTCAAAGGTGTGCACCGGCAGGTCTTCCACCGCACCACCGCTTTGCGGGCCGATGATGTTCGGGCACCAGCGGTACTTGGCGAAGCTTTCGGTCAGTCGGGTCGCCAGCAGGTACGCAGTGTTGCCCCACAGGTAGTGCTCGTGGTCGCCGGACACTTCTTCCTTGTAGTTGAAGCTGCGCACCGGGTTCTCGGTGGGGTCATAGGGCACCCGCAGCAGGAAGCGCGGTGCGGTCAGGCCCAGGTAACGGGCGTCTTCGGATTCCCGCAGGGAGCGCCACTTGGCGTATTTCGGGCCTTCGAAAACGGCACTCAGCTCTTTGATGGCCGGCAGTTCCTGGTAGCTGTCGACACCGAAGAACGACGGTGCAACCGAGGACAGGAACGGCGCGTGGGACATGGCGCCAACCGACGACACGTACTGCAGCAGTTTCATATCCGGTGTTGACGGGCTGAAGGCGTAGTTACCGACAATAGCGCCCACCGGCTCACCACCGAACTGGCCATACTCGGCCGCATAGATGTGCTTGTAGAAGCCGGTCTGGGTCACGTCCGGAGCAAATTCGAAGTCTTCCAGCAGTTCGGTCTTGGTGGCATGGAGGATATCCACCTTGATGTTCTCGCGGAAATCGGTGCGATCCACCATCAGTTTCAGGCCACGCCAGGACGATTCCAGTTCCTGCAGCTTGGGTGCGTGCAGGATTTCATCCATCTGGGCGCTGATCTTGCGATCCAGCTCCACCACCATCTGGTCCACCAGGGCCTTGTTGACCGGCTGGCCTTTTTCGTCGCTCTTCAGCAGGTTGGCGATAAACGTGGCCACCCCTTTGCGGGCAACATCGTAACCTTCGTCGGCCGGTGCCATGCGGCTGTTGGCCATAACCTGGTCCAGCAAGGACCCTTGTGCTACGGATTCGGAGGCAGCAGATTGCTGCACAGCAGTATCAGACATACCACATCCCTTCAGTACGTGATTGATAATCGGTGTTGGTTACCGGGTTCCGGTGGTGCGCTTACTCGCCGCCGTCGGTGGCCAGTTCAAGCTCCGCCAGCAGTTTTTCCCGGGCGCTGTCGTTGTCCAGCAGTTCCTGCAGCTTGGAGCGGAAGGCCGGTACGTTACCCAGTGGGCCCTTGAGGGCAACCAGGGCTTCGCGCAGTTCGATCAGCTTTTTCAGCTCGGGCACCTGGCGGGCGATGCTGTCCGGAGAAAAGTCGTCCAGGCCCTGGAAGTCCAGGTTCACCGGCAGGTCGTCGGCATTGTCTTCGAGCTTGTTGGAAACGGTGGTGGAGAGGGTCAGGCCCGCTTCCTTCATGACCGAACGGAAGTTGTTCTTGTCAACGGAAATGGCCTTGCGGTCTTCGATGGGGGTTTCTTCAGCATGGCCCTTGAAATCGCCAACCACGAACATTTTCAGCGGCAGCTCGGTTTCAGCCTGCTGGTCGCCGGTGGCGGGGACATACTTGATATTGATGCGCTCTTTAGGCGCGACAGAACCGTCTTTGGCAGACATGGCGTGCTCCCTGTGCAATTCATTTGCAGTGTCGTTCAATCCCTGAAGCCGGCCATCCTGGCAGGCAACGGCGCAAACTGTACACAGATGATCCGCTGTTCTCAAGCAGGCGCTGGCGAGAAATGACCTGAAATGTGCAGTCGGGCAAACTTTTGCCAGATTGCCCTGCCGCCCGCCATAACGCGCTTTCAGTCAATGACGGCGATTCACACCAGGGCTATACTCGGCCCACCCTCAGAGGAAAAAACCATTAAAACCAAGGAGCCAGACCATGAGTGACCTGAAAGCGAAATTCGATGACGCGGTAAACTACATCCAGTCCGCCGAAGGCGACTTCAAACCCTCCAACGAACTGAAGCTGGAGTTCTACGCACTGTACAAGCAAGCAACCGAAGGCGATGTTTCCGGCAAGCGCCCGGGCATGATGGACTTTGTTGGCCGTGCCAAGTACGACGCCTGGGAAAAGGTCAAAGGCACCTCCAGCGACGAAGCCATGCAGAAGTATATCGACAAGCTGGAAGCCCTGAAGTAACCGAGGCGAGCCCTGGGCCCGGAGCCCCCTGCTCCGGGCAGACAGCCCCTCGCCCGGTGGCTGCAGGTCTTTTTTGCACCATTCAAACGTTTGTCATATGATGCGCGCACCATAACAACAACAAGCTTTCCGGAAGAGTGCGTAACATGAATATTACCCAGGCGCTGGAGCAGTCACGGCCCGGCATGGTCGACGAAGTTCAGGCGGCCATTCGCAAACACCAGCTCAATCAACGTGCCGAACAAACCTACCTGCACTGGATCAGCCGCTTTGTGCTGTTTCACGATCTGACCGACCCCGACAACCTTGCCGAAGAAGAGCAAAGGCAGTTTCTGGCGTATCTGAGTGACAAGATGCAGTTGTCCCGGGCCCGGCTGAACCAGGCTACCCAGGCACTGACATTTTTCTACCGGGATGTGCTGGGCAAACCGGTGGCGCTGGAATCGGCGGCCTGACGGCTACCGGCGCTCGGTCATGTTGAGATTGAAGGTGTCGTAGGTGCGGTTCTCCGGTGGCCGGATCACATAGTTGTTGCTGTGGGTCTGGCCGGGAATCACCTTCGGGTTGCTGAAACGGATATCCACGGGAATTTCCGAGCGGCCCAGGTCAGTCCGGTCGTCCCTGGGCTGAAACGCCAGCGGGTCCAGGTAGAAGTCATCATCTTTTCCTGCCTGCACCGGCACACCGGCTGCCGGCGCCTCCAGGCCACCCTCGATCACCGTGTTCGCCAGGGCTTCCTCTTCGATGGCCCGGAACGGGATGGTGTCAATGGTTGAACGCTGCTCAGGTTCGAAAGCAGACTCCGCGCTCTGCGCCTGCACCACAGCCGGCACCAGCACCGTAATAGCCAGCACCATACCCGCCATAAGGGGCGGCCTTAGCCACGGTTGCTCTGTGCTCTGTCTGTTGCTGCTCATGGTATCTTCCTGAATCCTGGCTATCCGGTGCGGCACATCACTGATGACGCCCTGCGCACACTTAGTCTGTTCAGTTTATCGCCAACCCCGGGAGTTTTCCGGCAAGACTGGTCAAAGTGTGACCACCTTCACGTGTCCCTGCAGGCCATTCAGCAGTTGACCCGGATCCGCCCCGGCGATATGAATGGGCAAACTCTTTCACCTGACCTTTGAAGGCCTTATGGACACCAACGTTATTACCCCGGAAGGCTATGCCGAATTGCAGCAGGAACTGGACGAACTGTGGCGCAAGGAACGCCCGGAAGTGACCAGGAAGGTACAGTGGGCGGCCAGCCTGGGCGATCGTTCAGAGAACGCGGATTACCAGTACAACAAGAAGCGATTGCGCGAAATCGACCGGCGGGTGCGATTCCTGAGAAACCGGCTGTCGAAACTGCGGGTGGTGGAGTACAGCCCGGTGCAGGAAGGCAAGGCCTTCTTCGGCGCTTGGGTAACCCTGGTGGACGAGGACGACAACGAACTCACCTTCCGGATTGTCGGGCCGGACGAGATCTACGGCAAAAACAACTACGTCTCGGTGCATGCGCCGGTGGTCAAAGCCTGCCTCGGCAAAAGCGAAGGCGACGAAATCAGGGTGAGAACGCCGGAGTCGACCAAGCTGTGGGAAATCGATCGAATCTGTTACCAGCAGCCATAAAAAAACCCCGCGGGTAACGGGGTTAAGGCTAGCGCTGTGCTGGAGGGGGAGGCAGGCAACGGGTCACCCGCCTCCGCATCTACAGTACCCATTATCCTCACCTCTCATTACCTGCCTGTGGCCACGGAATTACCTTTTGGCAAGACATCACGCCCTTGGCTCCGGCCGGAAATTAGGTTGAACACTCTAGCGCCCGCCATTAGTTTGCAGGTAATTGACCCGATTTCCCTGTTAACGGAGACACACCGATGAACACCAAGAAGCTGCTGAACCTGGCACTGGAAGGCATTGATACCCTGGGCTTCCGCCTGGACGACATGGGCATTACCAGCAAACTCAACCGGCACAATATTGCCGCCTTTGTGATGGCAGAACAGAAACACCTGGAAGGGGAATGGGACAGCCTGCAGGCCAGGGTTGACCGTCGTCGCGCCCAGTTTGACCAGCTGGCACAGGCCGTCGAAAGCCGGGCCGACATCGTCATCGGACCGGTACTCAACCGGGTAAACCGGTTCCGCGCCAGCCAGTAAGCAGTCAGGCCTTGCCGGGTTCCGCCGTTGACGTTCGTTCATCAGCGGAATCCGCTGCAGGCTCCACCGTGGTGGCCTTGATCCGCTTTCGGACGCCGGTGAAGGCCGGCATGCGCACACTGACCGTAAGCCCCGGCGGCTCCTCGCCCGGATGGGTGTCGCTGAGCAGGATCTGGCCCTGGTGAATCTCGGCCACCGCACTGACCAGGCTCAGCCCCAAACCATTACCCGGCAATGACCGGCTCTTGCCGACCCGGTAAAAACGCTGGAACACCTGGTCTTTCTCGTCGTCCGGAATGCCGATACCGGAATCCCGCACTTCAAACACCGCTGCAGCACCTTCCCGGCGGACCGCCACCACGATGCCGCCATGCTCGGGAGTGTACTTGATGGCGTTATCAATCAGGTTGCTGACCATCTGGAACACCAGGTCGCGATCACCTTCAATCATCACCCCGGAGGCCATCTCCTGGGTAAAGGTCTGCTCCTTGTCTTCCGCCAGGGCTTCATAAAGCTCGCAGGCATCACTGACCAGCTCATCCAGCGACACCACCTTCATATCGGCGGAATTACCCCGGGTTTCCAGCCGGGCAATCCGCAGCAGGGCGTTGAAAGTCGCCAGCAGTTGATCGGCTTCCGCAACCGCCCGGCCTACCTGTTCACGGGCCTCGTCGTTATCCACAGCAATCAGGGTGTTTTCCAGCTGGTTACGCAGGCGGGTCAGCGGGGTGCGAAGGTCGTGGGCGATGCTGTCCGATACATGCCGGATACCTTCCATCAGGTAAACAATCCGGTCGAGCATCTGGTTCAGGTTTTCGGCCAGCTGGTCAAAGTCGTCTTCGGTACCCCGGGTGGGTATCCGCAACGACAGGTGCCCGTTCATGATCCTTCGCGAGGTGTTGTTGATTACTTCAATGCGCCGCGTGGTACTTCGGCTCATCAGAAAACCACCCAGCAGGGCCAGGGCCAGGGTGATACCCATGCCCCAGTTGATGGCGGTCTCGATCACCCGTTTCAGGCTGGTCAGCTCATCCACATCCCGGCCGACCAGCAGGCGCAGGCCACCCTGGACATCAAAGATACGGGCGCGGGCCAGGCGTTCCGGCCCCTGCCAGCCCACGGTCGGGTTCAGGGTAAAGTTGATCCAGCCACTATCGGAAGAACGACTGCCTTCCGGCCAGGTTTCAATATTTCCGGCCAGTTTCAGGAAGTCATCGGTGGTCAGCAGGTAGATGGACTTGGCGTTCGGATCCCGGGCGACACGCTCACGGATGATGGTAATCAGCCCGTTCACGCCACGCCCGCGATACTGTTCCGCCAGACCGGCGATTTCCGCCTCGATGGTCTCGTCGGTCTGGGCAGTCATAAAGCCGGCGGTGCGCCAGTAGATGAATGCCAGTAGCAGGAATACAGAGGTGGCAAACACCACCATATAAAGCAGTGCCAGTTGGAACGATGACGTTCTGAGCTGACTAAGCAGTTTCACGCAGCATGTATCCTGCACCCCGAACTGTCTGCAGCAAGGGTGTGTCGAATTCCTTGTCGATCTTGGCGCGCAGACGGCTGATGTGCACGTCGATTACGTTGGTCTGGGGGTCAAAGTGATAGTCCCAGACTTTTTCCAGCAACATGGTCCGGGTAACCACCTGGCCCGCGTTGCGCATCAGATATTCCAGCAAGCGGAATTCCCGGGGCTGGACATCGATATTATGGCCGGCGCGCTTCACGGTTCGGGCCAGCAGGTCCATTTCCAGGTCTGCTACCTTCAGTACAGTTTCGGTTTCAGCCGCCTGCCGGTTACGGCGGATCAGCGACTCGATCCGGGCCAGCAACTCGGTGAACGAGAACGGCTTGGTAAGGTAATCATCGCCCCCGCCACGCAGGCCTTCCACCCGGTCATCCACATCACCCAGGGCACTGAGAATCAGCACAGGGGTCTGGTTGCCGGTGGCCCGCACGGTTTTGATGATGGATAGCCCATCCATGCCCGGCAGCATGCGGTCGACAATCATGATGTCGTATTCTTCACTGGCCGCCATCATCATGCCTTCCTTGCCGTCGGCCGCATGATCCACCACGAAGTCAGACTCCTTCAGCCCCTTCACCAGGTAACTTGCTACATCCTGATCGTCTTCGATTACCAGCGCTTTCACCGGTGACTCCTCCTGATAGCGGATTTGGTTGCTTACAAGGTTACGAATAACACCGGAACCCGGCCAGTTACGATCTTGTAAGAGGGTGTCGCCTATGACGACGGTCAACAACCGGGCCGGAACCAGCCCAGAGACGCCTCGGTTACAGCAGAAGGCCGATACTCGGCACTGACCCAGCCAGCGTAGCCCATCCTGTCGAGGGCAGCGAAAACATTCGAAAAGTTAATCTCGCCGGTACCGGGCTCGTTCCGTCCCGGATTATCGGCAAACTGAATATGGGCAATCCAGGGCAGCAGGCACTCCATGGAGCGAACCAGATCTCCCTCCATGACCTGCATGTGGTAGATGTCGTATTGCAGGCGCACGTTATCGGCATCCACCGCTTCAATCAGCTCCATCACCTTGCCGGTGGTATCCAGCAGGAAGCCGGGCATATCCACCCGGGAATTGATCGCCTCCAGGCACAGTGTCAGCCCCGCCTCGGCAAAGCGGTCCGCCGCATACTGAACATTTGCAACCAGCGTGCTCCAGGCCTCCTGCTCTGAAAGCTCCGCCGGCTTGAGCCCGGCCAGGCAATTGAGCCGGGTATTACCCAGCACCCTGGCATAGGCAATGCCCTGCTCGACCCCGGCCCGGAATTCCTCAACGCGATCCGGCAAACAGGCAATTCCCCGCTCCCCCGCCTGCCAGTCCCCCGGCGGCAGGTTGAACAGTACCTGGGTCAGCCCGTTCGCCTGCAACCTCTGCGCCAGCTCCTCTGCCGGCCACTCGTAGGGAAACAGGTACTCCACCGCCCTGAAACCCGAAGCTGCAGCACGCTCGAAACGCTCGAGAAACGGCACCTCGGTAAACAACATGGACAAATTCGCGGCAAAACGTGGCATCAGTGCCTCCTCAGTCCTTTGGCCCACGGCCCAGCGAGCCCAGCAAGGCCCCGTTCATATGCTCCAGCTCCAGCAACAAACCGCTGTGGTCCACATCGCTATGGCCATTGGCCACCAGCGACAAATATTCGTTATGAGTCTGCTGCGCCAACGGCAACGTCAACCCCTCGGCCCGCGCCTCATCCAGAATCATCCGCATATCCTTCAACTGAATCCGCGCCGGCGCCCCGGGGGCAAAGTTCCGGTCAATCATCCGTTGCCCGTGCAACTCCAGAATCCGGCTACCGGCAAAGCCGCCCAGCAACGCCTCCCGCACCGCCGCAGGATCCGCGCCACCCTTAGCTGCCAGCAACAAGGCTTCAGACACCGCACCAATGGTAATCCCCACAATCGCCTGATTCGCCAGCTTCGCCAACTGCCCGGCCCCCACCGGCCCGATCCGGGTACACTTGCCCAACGCCCCGAACACCGGCAGCGCCCGCTCAACATCCGCCTCCGACCCCCCGGCCATAATACTCAACCGAGCCTCCGCAGCCCCCACCGTACCCCCGGAAACCGGCGCATCCACAAACCCGGCCCCACGCTCGCCAACCAACCCAGCCAACTCACGGGCCAGCGACGGCTGCACCGAACTCATATCAATCACCAGCGCCCCCGCCTTCAACGCCCCGATCGCGCCCTGATGCACCAGCACATCCTCAACCACCTGCCCGTTCTCCAGCATAGTGATCACCAAATCCGCGTCCGCCACCGCCTCAGCCGGCGCCGCCGCGATCGAGGCCTCGTTGGCAAAGGGCTCACACTTACTTGCGGTACGATTCCACAACGTCATGGGGTAACCGGCATCCAGCAGGTTACGGGTCATCGGCGCGCCCATCAGGCCAATACCGAGGAAAGCGATATGGGGAGAATTTGCATTCATTTTCGGGAATCCCACTCAAAAGTCCGAAGAAGGGATTGGGGTGGGCTTTCCAAAAATGTGCGGAGCCATGGATGGCGGAGCAGAAGCGCCACACGGATGTGCCGCAGGAGCGGTTTTTGGAAAGCCCACCCCAATCCCTTCCTCCCGGAGGTATGAATTGTCAAAGCCAGCACGGATTATACAAACAAAAACGCCACCAACCGCGAACGGTGGTGGCGTTTTCAAACCCCAAGGGCCAATGATCAGCTTCAGGCAACCTCGGCCATCTGCAACTTGATCTTCTTCATCGCATTCTTCTCAAGCTGCCGAATCCGCTCCGCAGACACACCATACTTGTCCGCCAGCTCATGCAACGTCGACTTGCTCTCGGTCAGCCAGCGCTCGCGAAGAATATCCTGACTGCGCTCATCCAGGTTTTCCATCGCCTGCATCAACCGGCCGTTGGAGTCCTCTGACCAGTCGGCATTCTCCAGCTGCACCGCCGGATCACTGCGGCGATCTTCCAGATAATACGCCGGCGCCTGGTAGGCACTGTCTTCATCGTCATCCATCGGACCGTCGAACGCGGTATCCTGGGATGCCAGACGACCTTCCATCTCGCGCACCACCCTGGGCTCTACCCCCAGGTCCTTCGCGACCGCCTGAAGCTCATCGTGGTTCAGCCACGCCAGCTTCTTCTTCTGGCTGCGCAGATTGAAGAACAGCTTGCGCTGGGCCTTGGTGGTGGCCACCTTCACAATGCGCCAGTTGCGCAGAATGAACTCATGGATCTCTGCCTTGATCCAGTGCACCGCGAACGACACCAGCCGCACGCCATACTCCGGGTTGAAGCGCTTGACCGCCTTCATCAGGCCCACGTTACCTTCCTGGATCAGGTCAGCCTGAGCCAGGCCATAGCCTGAATAACTGCGGGCGATATGAATCACAAAGCGCAGGTGGGAGAGCACCAGATGACGGGCGGCTTCCACATCGCCATGGTAGTGAAGCCGTTCTGCCAGCTCTCGCTCCTCGTCCACTGAGAGAACCGGAATGCGACTCGCAGCCTGAATGTAAGACTCGAGATTCGCGCCCGGAACCAGTCTGTCAACCAGCTGTAAACTCGTACCCATGCAATAACCTCCGAACCTGACAGCCGTTAAATATAACAACTGAAACTTTGACCGCCAAGCACCTGATTAGTTCCCGAATTTCCCAGTAACACGTTAAAAATCATACATCTGGGAAATTCCTGAATGCCATTCCAGCGTCGATAACCGGTAACCAAGCTACGCTGGAACAAGCTGTATTTTCAATACGGTTTTCCCGTTATCCGGATCACCCTCCGGCAATATCGCCCGGCTCTATGTCATCCAGATGACGCTTCACTGCCACCCAGGCGCCAAGCCAGCCTAACACCATGGCTGTGATAATCAATGCCAGGGCGCCATCAAAGCCCGGGCCGTGAATCACAAACTCGCTCTGGTAAAGGCTCGCCAGCCGCTCGATGGGGCCGTTCAGCCACCATAGCGAAACCTGGATCAACACCCAGGCGACCACGCCGCCGCCCAAACCGAACCAGGCGCCGGTATAAAGAAAGGGCCTGCGTACGAAGGCATCGGTGCCTCCCACCAGCTTGGCCACGAGGATTTCATCCCGGCGGTTCTCGATAGAAAGCCGCACCGTGTTACCGATCACCAGGATCACCGCCGCACCCAGCAACAGCGCCAACGCCCAGACCGCCCTCGCCAGGATATCGGTAATGGCATTGAGCCGTTGCAGCCAGCCCAGATCTACCTGGACCCGCTCGACGGCATCCATGCCTTCCATAAAGGTCACCAGGGCCTGCACGCCATCGGCAGATCGGGCATTGTCTTCCGGCGTTACCAGCAGGGTGTGGGGCAACGGGTTGTCGTCCAGGAAATCCAGGGCATCATCCAGCCCCGACGACACCCGGAATTCAGCCAGGGCCTGGTCCCGGTCTACCAGCTCTACCGACAACACCCGTCCATCACCGTCAATCGCGGAAGCCAGCTCCCGGGCCTGCTCCACCGGCACATCCAGTGACAGGTAGGCAGTAATCCGGGCACTGTTTTCCCAGCCGGCACTCACGCCCTGCAAACTACCCAGCAACAGCAACAGCGCCACCGGCAAAGCCAGGGCCACACCCATCACCATCCAGGTCATCATGCTGGCCACCGGGCTGCGCCACAGCCGCTGGGCGGAATCTTTCGCCACCTTGCGGTGATGGTCCAGATAACTCCGGGCCTGGTTCGAGGCCGGTGAGCGGCCCCGGTTGGCGCCCCTGCGCTTCTCAGGCTTCTGGCGTGAGTCAGTAACCACTTACACCTCCGGTCAGGGGTGCATCTGCGCCGACAATCATCCGGCCATGGTCCAGGGTCAGCCGGCGCTTGTTCATCTGGTCGATCAGGGCAATATCGTGGGTGGCAATCAGCACAGTAACACCCACCTGGCTGAACTCGGTGAACAGGTGCATGATGTCTGCCGACAGCTCCGGGTCCAGGTTACCGGTGGGCTCATCCGCCAGCAGCACCGGCGGCTTGTTCACCACGGCGCGGGCAATGCCCACCCGTTGCTGCTCACCGCCCGACAGCTGCATAGGGTTCATCTTTTCCTTGTTCAGCAGGCCCACCTTGTCCAGGGCCGCCCGCACCCGCCGGCCGATGTCATCCGGCGACGCACCCATCACTTCCAGCGGCATGGCTACGTTGTCGAATACCGTGCGATCAAACAGCAGCTGGTGGTTCTGGAACACCACGCCAATGTGCCGGCGGATGTAGGGAATCTGCCGGCGGGGCAGGCTGTTGAGCTTCTGGCCGCCCACGATCACCTCACCGGCGGTGGGACGCTCCATCACCATGATCAGCTTCAGCAAGGTACTCTTGCCGGCACCGGAGTGGCCGGTCAGAAAGGCCAGCTCGCCCCGGTCCAGGTGGAAATTCACCTGGCGCAGGGCGGTGTGGTCGCTGTCATAGCGCTTGGTTACCTGACGAAACTCGATCATCGGGGGCTTGGGCTCCGTGGCCGGTACTTCAGTCGTCGAACAGGGCGTCTACAAAGGTTTCTGCATCAAAGCTGCGCAGGTCTTCCGCCTGCTCGCCGACACCGATAAACCGGATAGGCAGCTGCAACTGGCGGGCAATGGCGAAAACGATACCACCCTTCGCCGTGCCGTCGAGCTTGGTCAGGGTAATGCCAGACACGCCCACCGCCTGCTGGAACACCTGGGCCTGGCTCAGGGCATTCTGGCCGGTGCCGGCATCCAGCACCAGCATCACTTCGTGGGGCGCGGAATCGTCCAGTTTTTTCATTACCCGGACCACCTTTTCCAGCTCGTGCATCAGGTTGTCCTTGTTCTGCAACCGGCCGGCAGTATCGGCAATCACGATATCGGTACCCCGGGACTGGGCAGACTGGATGGCATCGAAAATCACCGAGGCACTGTCGGCACCCGTGTGCTGGGCAATAACCGGCACATTGTTGCGCTCGCCCCATACCTGCAGCTGTTCCACAGCCGCGGCCCGGAAGGTGTCGCCAGCCGCCAGCATCACCGACTTACCTTCCGCCTGGAATTTCTTGGTGAGTTTGCCGATGGTGGTGGTCTTGCCAACACCGTTCACGCCCACCATCAGGATCACGTAGGGCTGTTTGCCGGTATCGATTTCCAGCGGCCTGGTCACATCCTTGAGCAGGCCGTGGAGCTCTTCCCTCAGGGCCTTGCGCAGGGCTTCGCCGTCTTTCAGCTGGTTGCGTTCCAGCTTGTCGGTCAGGGATTCGATGATTTCCGACGTGGCCGTTACCCCCACGTCCGCCATCAGCAGGGTGGTTTCGATTTCCTCCAGCAGGTCTTCATCGATCTTCTTGCCAACGGTGAACAGGTCCGCCAGGCCGCCGGTCAGGCTGGCGCGGGTCTTGCCCAAGCCCTTCTTGATGCGCTCGAAGACACTCAGCTGAGGCTCTGGCTCTGGCTCTGGCTCTGGCTCTGGCTCTGGCTCTGGCTCTGGCTCTGGCTCTGGCTCTGGAGCAGGCTCGACGGCCGGGGCAGCTTCTTCTACCGGTGCCGGCTCGGCAGGCACTTCGGGCGGTGCCTCCGGTATGGCCTCAGCCACGGGAGCTTCCGGCGCTTGCTCAAGCTGTACTTCCGGTTCAGGTGCTTGCTCCGGGGCAACCGGTGCCGGGCCCTTGGCCACCTCCGGCTTGCGCTGGGGCACCTTCTCCGGGCGCGGGGCGCGCTTGCGGTTGCCGGCGATATCCAGCACAAAGAACAGGACAAGAAGGGCCAGGAGGCCGATTGAAATCCACTCTGCCGTCATAGTCTTACCATCTGTCTGAAAATGGGCGGGCGAAAAGAAAGCCGGTATTCTAGCAGACTGCCGGCACTAAGTGATGGGGGCTCCGATTATCCCCTGCTGCGGGCTTTCCGGTAACATATCGGCCCGAACCTGATCACCGTTTCACCCACCGGAGCAGCTCCATGGCCAAGCGCAGACCACCCCAACGCAAACCCGCCCCGGGCGCCGCCAAGGCCGGCGGACAGGGCGAGTTGCGCATTATCGGTGGCGACTGGCGCAGCCGTAAGCTCCGCTTTCCGGATGCCGGCGGCGTGCGCCCCAGCCCGGCCCGAACCCGCGAAACCCTGTTCAACTGGCTGAATTTCCACCTGGCCGGCAGCGATTGCCTGGACCTGTTCGCCGGCTCTGGCGCGCTGGGCCTGGAAGCCTTGTCCCGGGGTGCCGCAAAGGCAACCCTGGTGGACCATACCCCGGCACTGGCTACAGCCCTGCGGGATAACCTGCGGCTGTTGAAATCCGAAAACGGCGAAGTGGTCTGCCAGGACGTGGAAGGTTACCTGCACAGCCCGAACCGACCGCCGTTCGACATTATCTTCATGGACCCCCCCTTCCGGCAGGGCTGGCTGGCGCGACTGCTGCCACTGATCGCCGATGGCCCCTGGGTGAAACCAGGTAGCTGGGTGTATGTAGAGCACGAAAGTGAACTGACCGGGCTATCGGTACCCGAAGGCTGGCAGTTGCACCGCCAGAAAACCGCAGGCCAGGTAACCTATAACCTTTACCGGGTGGCGCCGGAAGCCGACCAGGACTAACCGGTCACCCACAAAAAAGCCGGGCGGGGGGAATCCCGTCCGGCTTTTTGCATCTGCGGCCAATCAGGCCATTGGGCGCAGTGAATAGGCCCGCAGGTGCGCCGCAAACTCTTCCAGGTAACGGATACCGCTGGTTTCCGCTTCCTTGCACCAGTCCATCAGCGCCTGCAGCTTGTCCTGGGGCTTGAGGCCCCGCTGGCGCCACAGGGCCTGGAGCTCGTGGCTCTTGTCGTAGATCAGCTTGAGCATTTCATGGCGTTCGAGCACTGAATCCAGCGTTTCTTTCTCGCGGGGATGGATCAGCGACACCTCCCGGGACAGCAAGCGCTTGAGCTTGCGATAGCGGGGGCGGATTTCGTCGTCCATCAGGGACTTCTGCTGGCGCAACACCGGCTCCATCACCCGCTTGCGATACTGGCGCATGATATCGAACCGGCTGTTGGTAATGGCCTGCACGGTTTCCACATCCATTTCCTGCTTGCCCGGCACATAGTGGGCAATGGGCCGGTAGCCCTTGGGCTTGGCCAGGCCGAACAGCTGGAACAGGCGGATGTAACCCCAGCCAATGTCGATCTCATACCAGCGACGGGACAGCTTGGCGGAATTCGGATAGGTGTGGTGGTTGTTGTGCAGTTCTTCACCGCCAATCAGGATACCCCAAGGGGAGATATTGCGGGCGTTGTCGGCACACTCGAAGTTGCGGTAACCCATGTAGTGGCCGATACCGTTAACCACTCCGGCGGCCCAGAGCGGAATCCACATCATCTGCACGGCCCAGATCCAGATACCGTTAACCCCGAACAGCAGCAGGTTGATGACGGCCAGCAGGGCAATGCCACCCATTTTATAGGGGGTGTAGACCTTGCGTTCGATCCAGTCTTCCGGGGTACGCTGGCCGTAACGCTCAAGGTTTTCCGGGGTTGCCGACTGGGCGTAGAGCTCCGCACCTTCAAACAGAACCTTGCGAATACCCAGAACCACCGGGCTGTGAGGGTCTTCCTCGGTCTCGCACTTGGCGTGGTGCTTGCGATGGATGGCAGTCCATTCCTTGGTGTTCTGGGCAGTGGTCAGCCACAGCCAGAAACGGAAAAAATGCTTAAGCACCGGATGCAGGTCCAGCGCGTTGTGGGCCGAGTGGCGGTGCAGATACAGGGTTACACTGACGATGGTGATGTGCGTCATCACCAGGGTAACAGCGATCAGCTGCCACGCGGAGAGGTCCAGGAGACCGTTAAACCACATAAAATATCCTCAAAAATCAATCAACTTCGACAAGGCGATACTGCGGAGGTTTTCGCTGGTACTCGAAGGGGAAGTTACCTCGTCACTTTAGCGTACACTTGTACGCAACAACAACCGGGTTTGGCGCCATTTTTGTTACTGATTACACTTGGCGGCCGAGAAACCTGTTATCCGCGGAGGCCCCGTGCCTGAGTTACCGGAAGTTGAAACCACCCGCCAGGGCATTGCACCCCATTGTGAAGGCCAGACTGTGACCAGGGTATTAATCCGCAACCCCAGCCTGCGCTGGCCCGTACCGGATGACCTGCCCGAGAAACTGTTAAACCAGGTTATCCGGGCAGTGGACCGCCGGGCCAAGTATCTGTTCCTGCACCTGGATGCCGGCACCGTGATTGTCCACCTGGGCATGTCCGGCAGCCTGCGGGTGATTACCGACGACAGCCCCGCCGCCACCCACGACCACGTGGAGATTGCCCTGGGCAACGGCCGCACCCTGCGCTTCAACGACCCCCGCCGCTTCGGCTGCTGGCTCTGGGCCGATGACTGCTCCGAACACCCGCTGATCCGGGACCTGGGGCCGGAGCCGCTGTCAGATGCATTCAACGGGCCCTGGTTGTTCCGGCTGTCCCGCGGCAAGCAAACGCCCATCAAGTCTTTCATTATGGATAACCACATTGTGGTCGGCGTGGGCAATATCTACGCCAATGAAGCCCTGTTCAAAGCCGGCATCCACCCGAAACGGAAAGCCGGCCGTATCTCCCTGGACCGCTACCACAAACTGGCTGAAGCCATTCGTGAAACCCTGAGCGCAGCCATTCTGATGGGCGGCACCACCCTGCGCGACTTCGTGAACAGCGACGGCAAACCGGGCTACTTTGCCCAGTCCCTGCTGGTGTACGGTCGCGGCGGCAACCCCTGCCCCGAATGTGCCACCACCCTGAAAGAGATCCGCATGAACAACCGCAGTACCGTCTATTGCCCCCGCTGCCAGCGCTAGCCAACCGCCAGAGTTGCCAACCGGATATCGAAAAATCGTTTGAAATTGGGGCAATATGATTCATAGTTAACAGAGTATTAACAGGAGAGAATAACGATGACCCGCAAGATTTCCCGCACCCTGATGGCCACGGTTGCAGCCTGTCTGCTCGCCTTTTCTTCTCTGGGCCATGCCAGGGCGATTGACGAAAGCCCGTCGGCGCTGGCCATGACCACCGACGCCGTGCTTCTGCGCCCGGTTCTGCTGGCCACCACCATCGTGGGTAGCGCGGTGTATCTGGTGTCTCTGCCGTTCTCTGCCCTGGGCGGTAATGCCGGTGAAGCTGGCGAAGTACTGGTTGTCGGCCCGGCCAAGGCCACCTTTGTACGCTGCCTGGGCTGCTCCCGCAGTGGCCGCAAGGCGGAAACCGTGGAGCAGTCCGAAGACTGATCCCGGGCATTCGTCCGTAGAATCCCGGCTTGCCAGAGGCCGGAAACTGAGGCAGCCTGAAGCAAATTCTTCAGGCTGTTTTTGTTTATGGTGGATTGGTCAACCCTCGAAACCGTGTTCCTGGATATGGACGGAACACTGCTGGATCTGCACTTCGACTCGCACTTCTGGCTCGAACACCTGCCCCGCCGTTACGCCGAGCAGTACGACCTGCACCCGCAACAAGCGAAAGACCAGCTGCTGACCATGATCATGGCCGAACGCGGCTCCCTGAACTGGTATTGCACCGATTACTGGAGCGAGCGGCTGTCGGTGGATATCAACCGGCTGAAAGCGGAGGTCAGTGACCGCATCGGTTACCGACCCCACGTACCGGATTTTCTGGCCTCCCTGCGCAAGGCTGGCCTGCGCTCGGTCATCGTTACCAACTGCCACCCGGATCCCCTGGCACTGAAACTCAGCCGTACCGGACTGGACCGCCACGTGGATGCCATCGTATCCAGCCATGAACTGGGCAAACCCAAGGAAGACCGGGCGTTCTGGAGCGACCTGGCCAGGCGGATTCCCTACCGCCAGGAGCGCACCCTGATGGTGGACGACAGCTTCCCGGTACTGGAAAGCGCCCGGGATGCCGGTATCGGCCAGTGCCTCGCGATCCTGGCACCGGACAGCACCCAGGCCCCGGCGACCGGGCACCCGGAAATACCGGGCATCCGTCACTTCGACGAGGTCCTGCCAACGCTGCAAGCCCGCCCGCCACTGCCATCGCAATGACAGGCCGGTTATAATCCGCACAGTTATCCATAGGTCAGGACAACCTGGCCTGCCAGGTGGGGAGATATGGCAGCAACAAACACCGAAGACCCGAAAGTAAGGCTCGACAAGTGGCTCTGGGCCGCGCGCTTCTACAAAACCCGCGCGCTGGCAAAGGAAGCCATTGAGGGCGGCAAGGTGCACTACAACAGCCAGCGCACCAAGCCCGGCAAGATTGTGGAAACCGGCGCCAGGGTCTCCCTGCGCCTGGGCTGGCAGGAAAAAATTGTGGTGGTGGACGACATCAGTGACCGGCGCCGGGGCGCACCGGAAGCGCAGAAGCTGTACCACGAAACCGACGACAGCGTAAAAAAGCGCGAGGACCTGGCCTGGCAGCGCAAGACCATGCAGGCCGCCCAGCTGCCGCCGGCCCGGCGCCCGAGCAAGAAAGACCGCCGGGATATCCAGCGCTTCCGGGACCAGAACGGCCTTTAGAACCGGCTCGCCCAGCCTGGTTTCAGGCACTGCCCCGCAACTTACATCCTTACAGGCATCACCAGTGAATCAACAGACAGTTTCAGGAGACATCATGGCTTCCCAGGATCAGTTCCAGCGTTTTATCTTCGAGCACAGCCAGGTGCGGGGAGCCTGGGTACAACTGGGCGACAGCTTCCGTGAAATCATCAACCAGGCCCCCTACCCGGATTCCGTACGCCAGCTGCTGGGCGAATCCCTGGTAGCCAGCGTATTGATGAGCAGCACCCTGAAGTTCGAGGGCACCCTGTCACTGCAGGCAGCCGGTGAAGGCGCCCTGCGCACCCTGATGGCCGAATGCAGCCACGACCGCAAGATCCGCGGCCTGGCCCGCTTTGACGAACAGGCCATGAGCGGCGAGACCCTGCACGAGCTGCTGGGCCAGAGCCGGATGGCGATTACCATTACCCCGGAAAAGGGCCAGCGCTACCAGGGCGTGGTGCCACGGGAAGCAGACAACCTGGCCGGCTGCCTGGAAGAATACTTCGAGCGCTCCGAGCAGATTGCCACCAGCCTGTTCCTGTTTGCCGATGGCGATACCGCTGCCGGCCTGCTACTGCAGCGCCTTCCCGGCCACACCGAGGAAGACGATGACCTGTGGAACCGGGTAAACCACCTGGCGCGCACCGTAGAAGCGGAAGAGCTGCTGAAACTGGACAGTGAAACCCTGCTGCACCGCCTGTTCCACGAAGAAACCGTGCGCCTGTACGAGCCGGAGCCGGTGGAGTTCCGCTGCAGCTGTTCCCGCGAACGCACCCTGGCGGCGCTCGAATCGATCGGCAAGGAAGAGTGCTACAGCATTCTCGACGAACAGGGCAGCATCGACATGGACTGCCAGTTCTGCCACGCAAACTATCGCTTCAATAGAAATGACATTGATCACCTTTTCACCGGTCATACGCTACACTGACAACTCTTTAACATTGCACGGAAGCCGCCAGTGGCGCGGCTTTCAGGGCAGTCGTTTTTTATCGGCGTCTCTGGCATAATAGCGCGCCTGAATTGACCCGATTGTTCAGAATTCCGCCAGTGTTCGGGGGCAAGGACTGGGCAATCACGAAGACATCCCGAGGGCGAGGTCGAAGTGAGCAACACTTATAGTGATCTGAGTACAGCAAGACTGGTTGAAGTAGCACTGGCACGGCAGGAAGGCCAGCTTGCGGCAAACGGTTCCCTGGTGGTTACCACCGGCGAGCGCACCGGCCGGTCTCCCATGGACCGTTTTATCGTTGAGGAACCCAGCACCTCCGACGACATCCACTGGGGCCCGATCAACCGCCCGTTCGACGCCGACAAGTTCGACGCCCTGTGGGACCGTGTTGAAGCCTACATCGCTGAAAAAGACCAGTTTGTCTCTCACGTACACGTTGGCTCTGACCCCGAGCACTACCTGCCGGTGAAAATGACCACCGAAACCGCCTGGCAGAACCTGTTCGGCCGCAACCTGTTCATCCGCCCGGACGCCTACAACCCGGCCGACAAGCAGGAATGGCAGATCCTCAACGCCGCCAACTTCGAGTGCGTACCCGAGCGTGACGGCACCAACTCCAACGGCTGCGTTATCCTCAACTTTGCCAAGCGCAAGGTGCTGCTGGCCGGTATGCACTACGCCGGTGAGATGAAGAAAGCCATGTTCTCTGTGCAGAATTTCCTGCTGCCGGAGAAAGACGTACTGCCGATGCACTGCTCCGCCAACGTGAGCGAAACCGGCGAAACCTGCCTGTTCTTCGGCCTGTCCGGCACCGGCAAGACCACCCTGTCTGCCGATCCGCACCGCTACCTGATTGGTGATGACGAGCACGGCTGGGGCCCCGGCACTGTCTTCAACATCGAAGGCGGTTGCTACGCCAAGTGCATCGACCTGAGCCAGAAGAACGAGCCGATCATCTGGGACGCCATCCGTTTCGGCGCCATCGTCGAGAACGTGATGATCGACCCGGAAACCCGCGAGCCGGATTACACCGACGTTTCCCTGACCGAAAACTCCCGCTGTGCCTACCCGCTGGAGCACGTCGAGAAGCGCGTGATCGAGAACCGTGCCGGTGAACCGTCGCACATCATCTTCCTGACCTGCGACATGACCGGCGTTCTGCCTCCGGTATCGGTACTGAGCCGCGAAGCCGCTGCGTACCACTTCCTGAGTGGTTACACCGCGCTGGTGGGCTCCACCGAAATGGGCTCTTCCTCCAAGCTCAAGTCCACCTTCTCTACCTGCTTCGGCGCACCGTTCTTCCCGCGCCCGGCCGGCGTTTACGCCGAGCTGCTGATGAAGCGTATTGACGAGTTCGGCAGCAAGGTATTCCTGGTCAACACCGGCTGGACCGGTGGTCCTTACGGTGAAGGCAAGCGCTTCAGCATCCCGACCACCCGTGCCATCATCGCTGCCATCCAGAACGGCGACCTGGACGACGTGGAAACCGAGCACCTGGACGCGCTGAACCTGGACGTGCCCAAACACATCCCGGGTGTCGAGACCGAACTGCTGAACCCGCGCAACACCTGGACCAGCCCGGAGTACTACGACGGCAAGGCCCAGGAGCTGATTGGCCAGTTCGTAGAGAACTTCAAGAAGTTCGACGTGGCAGACACCATCGTCGAAGCCGGCCCGAAACTCGCCTGAGTGTCACCGGCCTGAAAAAAAAGCGCCCTGCGAAAGCACGGCGCTTTTTTTGTATCGGTGGTTTTTGAGCCAGGCCGCCGGAAGCGGCCACTATGCTCAGTTCGCGTAGAACAGCAGCGGCACAAACGCCACCAGTACCAGCGAGATCCCCATGGCAATCAGCGGCATGATGATGCGTTCATGGCGCTGATAGAAAGTACCGCCTTCCTGCTGCGCCGCCAGCACTTCCGCTTCGCCCACCACCTGCCGGGTGAGCAGGTGGTTCAGGGCCACCGGCGGGCTCAGGTAGCCCAGCTCGAACGCCACCAGGGTCACCATCCAGAAGTGCACCGGATGAATACCACTGGAATAGGCAATGGTTGCCACCGTAGCCGTCACCAGGATCACGGCACCGAAGGCATCCATGATCATGCCCAGAATCACCAGGATCACCACCATCAGCAACATCGCAGACCAGGCACTGTCGAACGCCTGCGGGAAGGCTTCCATGATATGGGAGCGTTCGATCACCCCGCCAATACTCACGGACAGCCCCAGCAGCAGCAACAAGGCACCGATTTCGGCGGTGGTGTCGTTGGTCGCTCCCCGAATGCTGGTTTCCAGGCCCTGATACTCCGTGTCGCCAGCCGTGTCGTCCTGCCGGCGTTTGCGACTGAAGTGCTCGTATACCAGGATGGCCAGCATGATCACCGGCAGCAGGCGTGGTGCGGAGAATTCATCCATCTTCACATCCAGCGCCAGGCGATAGAACAGCACCACGGCAATGATCACCAGCACATAGGGCACCAGCGGCCGCAAGGCCAGCACCGAGGCCGGCATGGCATCGGTCACCGGGGCCAGGTTGAACTGGCTCTGGCGGTTCACCGTAACCGCCACCAGGCTGAACATGGTCGCCGTCAGCACAAACACCCAGATGCCCCAGCCGAAGAGTTCGTCGGTGGTCACTTCCCGGTTCAGGTAGGCAATCACCACCACCAGCAGGCAGGGGCGCAGCACCACACCCAGGGAGCCGGACATCGCCGTGGCCGCCAGCGCCAGGTGGCGCCGGGCACCAGCCGCCCGCAGTTCGCTGTAGATCACCGCACCGGCGGCGATCACGAAAATACCCGAGGCGCCGGTATAGGCCGTGGGCACTGCTGCCACCAGCACGGCAACGACGGCCAGCAGCTCCGGCGGCATGCGCCAGGGCCGGAACACGTTGAACACCAGTGTCGCCAGCCGGGTCTGCTTGAGCATCATGCCCACCCAAACGTACAACCCCACGTTCAGGAACATGTCGGCCAGCTCCATCATCTTGCCCAGGTAAATACCGATGCCCGAGGAGTGGCCAATCATCGCGAAATAAGTGCCGGAAATCAGGCACATCACTGTGTAGAGCGGTACCGACAGGAAGGCCTGGCCCAGGCTGCCGCCGGCGGACAGGCCATCCGGCACCCGGAACAGACGGTACAGGCTGGCCAGGGTGAGACAGCCAAAGCCGATGATCCAGAAGTTGTGCAGCAACAACTCCTCGCCCGACACTGCGGTACTGCTGGCCAGGGTGGATTGCCGGAAAATCAGGCTGGAACCCAGCAACATGGCATTGGCGATGGTTTGCAGGGTCAGGGAGACGGTGTAGTCAAGGCGGGTTTCCATGGCCCGCATGGCAATATGGTGGCGGGTCAGGGTTGCGGTGACGGCACAGAGCATCACCAGGATCACCAGTATGTAGCGCTGGGCACTGAGCCCGAAGGCAATCAGGTCGGCCACGAACAGCTCAACGGCGCGGTAGGCCTTTACCCCGGCAGTCAGCTGGCCCTGCAAGGACTCATAGCTGGCGTGGGCCGAGCGGCAATCCGCTACCGAACGCTCAATCGCCAGGCGCACATCGGCCGGGTCTTTTTCTACGGTGCCCAGCAGGGCGGCCATGGGATCATCCGCCGGGGCTTCCCTGGCCATTTCCTCGGCCACCGCGGCCTCGATATCCCGGTTGGCATCACACTCCGGCTTGGCCGGATCCAGCCGGAGCTTGTAGTAGCCGCTCCAGAGCTGCTCCCCGCCCCGGAGCATCTGGTTGTGAATATCACTGCTGGTGGAGAACAGCACCACTGCCAGCAGCAACAGGCAAGCCGGCAAGGAGGAAAACCATTCCAGCCCGGTACGACGAAAACCACTCGGGGCCATAACTACCTACTCCGGGAATTGGGGGTTACAACAGATCATCCAGATCCATGGTTTCGGTCGGCGCCTGCTGGTCATCCCAGAAGCTGCCGAACTGCCCCATCGGGGTGCGGTGGCCGGTATTTTCTACCCAGAGCCGGTCAGACATAGCCACCAGCATGTTGGTGGCCATGGCATCGACAAAGCGCCACTCCTCGTTGGCGTCGTCGTTTTTCAGGGACTCGGCGTGGTCACGGATAACCGCCTTCACCAGGGCTTCGTCACCCTTGTTGCCCGCGGCAATGGCCTGGAACACATGGCCAAGGCGCACGCCGGCCTGCTTGCCCTGTTCGCTGGCAATGGCCAGGCGCTCCAGCGGAACTTCACCCTCTGGCCTGGTCCCGGGAATCATGGCCCAGACAGTTGCCCTGAGGCCCATGGGGGCACCCCACCACTTCTTGTTATCCAGGCACTGGGTAGCCCGCCCCACCACAGAGCCGGTGTTGAAGGGCACGCCGATGGAAGAGGTAGCCTGGATCTGGGCATTCAGGGCCTGCAGTCCGGACAGCAAGCCGGCCATGTAGATGAATTCATCCATGTCATCGTCAAAATCCGGGCACTCGGTTTCTTCCGGGTTTCCATAGTAGGCGTTGTGGTGCTGCCAGGCACGGTGATAGCGCTTGGCCGCGAGGGTATGGGCGCGCTTCTGGCGGATAAAGGCATCTTCAGCGGCCGTTCCATCCATGCCGTGCATGGCCGCAAGGCCTGCCAGCTCATGCTCCATGGCCTGCTCTTCGGCACAGCTGCCGGACGACAGATACAGCATCACCGCCAGCTGGTCCGGCTCGCTGGTCACCCGGCCGAACGACATCAGCAACGGCGCCGTGGCCTCACTCATGGCACAGCCCATGGCCAGGTCTTCAGATTCCATCAGGTAGGGCACGGTGTGGTTCCGGGAAAACCCCTGCATTACATCGCCGGTAGTCTTGTAGATCATGTGGTTCACCACGCCACAGCCACTCAGGGCGACGCTGGCCGCAACCGCTGCAGCAAAGCCGCGCAGGCGTTTGCCACAGGCCAGGGAGGTCCGGAAGTCTTTCATAACATTCGTGTCCTTTTTTATTTTTTCGAACATATCGTTACACGCCGGGGTTTGCACATTGGCCCCGAAGCCACTATAGATTGCTTCAACCGCCGGCACGGTCGGCGGTCTGGAGCAAAAAACAACAAACAGAACCAAGAACAGGAGTTTTCGATGCGTAAACCTGAACTAGCTGCCGCGATTGCCGACCAGACCGGCCTTACCCGCGAAAAAGCCAGCGACGTTATCAGCGCCTTTACCAGCCAGATTTCCGCCGCCACAGCCAAGGGTGATGACGTTACCCTGATCGGCTTCGGCACTTTCAATGTCCGCAAGCGGGAAGCCCGCACCGGCCGCAACCCGCAGACCGGGGCCAGCATTGAAATCCCGGCCAGCAAGACCGTTGGCTTCAAGGCCGGCAAGGCCCTGAAAGACGCCATCCGCTGACCGCCAGGGCCCGCAGCTATGCGGGCCTGTTACCTTCCCTGCCCTGGCTGATCAGGACGCACATTCCGAACGGGCACCGTCTACCCGGCACCGGATCGCCTTCATCAACTTGATCGCACGCTCGTCATACACTCCGTCTTCCAGCAGCGACAAGCGGACCTGGCGCAGCATCTTGTCGTACTCGGCTACGTCTTTTGCCGGCGGATGCATCCACACGTTATCCGGAATGCCGGACTCGTCTTCGGCGATGATCGCGTAGGCTTCATCCAGCCGCTTGATGGCCTGGTCCCGCACCATCTGGCCCGCTTCATCCGGGAACCGGTCCCGGTGGATGATCACCTGGAAGTTCATATACGCCAGCGCATACTTGAACACGCCGCCCTTTTCACCCACGCCCTTGTACAGTTCCAGGGGCTGGTAAGCCACGGCCGGGGCATAGGCCAGGTCGACGCTGCCGTTATTGAATTTGCCGGCAAAGTTGGCGGAGTTCGAGCCCACCACGGAAGCACCTACGTGGCGCACCATGCGCACAGACGCGGAGTCATAGTCCAGGGTGGCGATTCGCTTGCCCTGCAGCTTCTCTACTGAATCGACGTTGCGGTCACGGGTGTGCAGGTAAATGGCACCACCGGGGAACACGCCAGCCACTTCGTAGGGACCATCCACCAGGAAGGGGCGCGCCTTGGGCTGGCTCAGGGTGTTGTACAGCAGGCGCATTTCCTCTTCGCCCGGCACGGCACCCATAGCTTCAAGGCTGCCGGTGAACTTGTTGAACTCCCGGGCGCGGGTGCCGGTGAGCAGCACGGCATCGCACTGGCCGGCCTTGAAATCCTCGGCCGCTACCTTTTCATCGGTGTAGGCGCGCAGGTCAAGCTTGATGCCCTGTTGCAGGGCAACCGGCTGAAACTCCTTGGTAATGGCAAACAGGGGGCCATTGGCACCCACCGGGTCAAACACACAGAAACTGCGTTCGATAATCTCGGACTGGGCATGGGCAAGGGCGGGAACAACAAGGCTGGCGCTCAGGGCAGCAGCCGCCACCACCCGGCGGGAAAGACTGGATAACTTCACGGGTTCACTCCTGATTATTATTCTCTGGCGCGCGCTGCAGTCAGGCAGCCGCAGCTCGTGTCCTGGGACAACCATAAGGGGTCACCCCATAGGATACGTTGGCTCGGGTGCCTGTTATCAAGGGTTTTTCAGCAACAGGAAGGATTCTGTGACAGTGTCGACAGAGGCCGGAGAACCTCTGCCGCACTTTCAGGACAGGAGGGTCAGGCCGGGTCGGCCCAGGCTGTTCTACCGGCCACCAGCGTGAGCCGGACCCGGCCAGGCAATTCGCGGTCCAGTACCGGCGCGTGCCGGCCGGCGGAGACCAGGGTCTGCACTGACGGCTGCCAGGACTGCTCCGGCGCGAACACGCACAGGTCTGCCGCCTCACCTTCCGCCAGCCGCGCGTTTCGACCCAGCACCGAGGCCGGGCCGGCGGTCAGTGCGTTCAGCAGCCGGGCGCGCTCCAGCTCGCCCCGGGCGACCAGTTCCAGGCCCAGCGACAGCACGCTTTCAATGCTGGACAGTCCCGGCTCGGTAGCCGGCAGCGGTGCCTGCTTGGCAGCGCTGTCGTGGGGCTGGTGCTGGCTGACAATGGCATCGATCACGCCATCCCGTACACCGGCTACCAGCGCCTGCCGGTCGGCTTCGGAGCGCAATGGCGGGCGCACGTGGAAACGGCTGTCAAAACCGGCCAGGGCCTCTTCAGTGAAACACAGCTGGTGCATGGCCACGTCGGCCGTGACCTGAATCCCGCGCTTGCGGGCGTCCGCCAGCATTTGCACACTCCGGCCCGAGGACAGCTGGCTCAGGTGCAGTTTCACACCGGTTTCTTCCGCCAGCAGCAGCATTTCCATCACCGCCGCGGTTTCCGCCACTTCCGGAATACCCAACAGACCCAGGCGGGTAGCCACCTGACCATCGTGGGAATAACCGTCAGCCGCCAGGGCCTGGTTTTCCGGGCTGAACATCACGGTCAGGCCGAAGGTCTGGGCATAGGCCATACAACGGCGCAGGATCCGGGCATTACGCACACCCCGGGAACCATTGCCCACCGCCACACAACCGGCATTTTTCAGGCCCGCCATGTCACTCAGCATTTCACCGTCGAGGCCCCGGGTGATGGCGCCCACCGGCAGTACCCGGACCGAGCCGCGCGAGTCTGCGCCTTCGCGGATCAGGTGGGTTACCGCACTGGAGTCGTTAACCGGCGAGGTTTCCGGCGAGGCACACACGGTGGTGAAGCCACCATGGGCCGCGGCCCGGGTTTCCGAGGCGATGTTGCCCTTCTGGCCGTTGCCCGGCTCCCTCAGGTTGCAGCACAGATCAATAAAGCCCGGCGCGATTACGCAGCCACTGGCATCAAACTCCCGGTCCGCGCTGGCGCTTACCGCAGCGCTGCCGAGGGCCTCGATCCTGCCATTGCGAACCAGCAGGCCGGGGTTGTCGGTTTCGGTGCCGGAACCGTCGAACAGGGTGCCACCGGTAATTTTCAGACTGTCATTGTGCTGGTGGCTCATGCCCGGGCTCCCTCGTGATCACTGTGTTTCTGCTGTCGTTCGGCCACCTGGCCGCCCATGGCCATGGACATCACCGCCATGCGGATGGCGATACCGTTGGTCACCTGGTTGAGGATGACCGATTGCGGGCCGTCGGCCACCGCTGATTCAATCTCGACGCCCCGGTTGATGGGCCCCGGGTGCATCACAATGCAGTCCGGCTTTGCCAGTGCAAGCTTGTCCTGGTTCAGTCCGTACAGCCGGTAGAACTCCCGCTCGCTGGGCAGCAGCGCCCCTTCCATACGTTCTTTTTGCAGCCGCAGCATGATCACCACGTCCAGGTCCTGCATGCCCCGGGCCATGTCGTATTCCACGGTGCAGCCCAGGTCTTCCACGTCTCTGGGCAGCAGGGTGCCCGGTGCAATCACCCGCACTTCCCCGGCGCCCAGTACGTTCAGGGCACGGATCTGGGAACGGGCCACCCGGGAGTGCAGCACATCGCCAACGATGGCCACTTTCAGGCCTTCGAAGCTGCCCTTGTGCTGGCGAATGGTCAGCATGTCGAGCATGGCCTGGGTCGGATGGGCATGGCGGCCGTCGCCGGCGTTGATGATGGCCACGCCCGGGGTCACGCTTTCGGCAATAAAGTGCGGCGCGCCGCTCTGGGAATGGCGCACCACAAACATGTCGCTGGCCATGGCTTCCAGGTTGAGCAGGGTGTCAGACAAGGACTCGCCCTTGGAGGTGGCGGAGGTATTGATATCCAGGTTCAGCACGTCGGCGGACAACCGCTTGGCCGCCAGCTCGAAGGTGCTGCGGGTGCGGGTACTGGATTCGAAGAACAGGTTAACCACCGTGCGGCCCCGCAGCAGGGGCACTTTCTTGATCCGCCGCTCGCCTACTTCGATGAACGAGTCGGCGGTGTCGAGGATGCCCGTAAGCAGTTCGCGGCCCAGGCCATCCAGGGTGAGGAAATGCCGCAACTGACCGTCCCGGGTCAGCTGCAAGTGGTTCGGGGAGGGGTCGTTCGCGGTCATGGCTCGCCTGTTGTCTGGTGGGGAGTATTACTGCCCGGTTTCCTGGAATTCAATGCGCAGCGGATCAGGGCCGCGCAGTTTTACTCGCTGATGGGCGTCCAGCGCAAGTGCCTTGCCGGTGACATCCGGCTGTACCGGCAATTCCCGGGCGCCCAGGTCAATCAGTGTGGCCAGTATGATACTTGCCGGACGGCCGTAATCGAAGATCTCGTTCATGGCTGCCCGTATGGTTCGACCACTCATGATCACGTCATCAATCAGGATGATGTCGCGGCCTTCGGTATCGAAAGGCAGGCTGGAAGGCGCTACCTTGGGGTTCAGGCCAATGCGGCTGAAATCGTCCCGGTAGAAGGAAATATCCAGCTCGCCATAGGGCTCGGCCAGGCCCAGGCGCTTGCTCATCACATCCGCCAGCCACACGCCGCCGGTACGGATGCCGATCAGCGCCGGGTTGTCGACGCCACGATCTGCCAGAATCCGGCGCAGGCCGGTTTCCAGTTCATCCAGCAGCTGGTTGATATCAAGCAATGCGGTCATTGATGCCTCGTCAGTCAGGTTTGCCGGTCTGCTCCCGGCACCAGGTTTCCAGAATCAGTACGGCGGCCCGGTCGTCCACCCCGTGGCGGCCGAAATCCCGGCTGCCGCCGGCGGCCATCACATCGCCCTTGGCTTCGAAGCTGGTCAGCCGCTCATCGACCATCTCTACCGGCACATGGTAGCGGCCGTGCAGGCGCTTGCCGAACTTGCGGGCCCGGGCACACATGTCGTTCTCGGTGTCGTCCATATTCAAAGGCAGGCCCACCACCACGACATCCGGCTGCCAGTCTGCCAGCAGTTTCTCGACCTGCTGCCAGTCCGGAATGCCGTCACGGGCCGGGATCATAGCCAGCGGCTGGCCGGTGCCAAGCAGCTCCTGGCCGCTTGCCACACCAATGCGGCGGGTGCCGAAGTCAAACGCCAGGATTCTGCGGTTACCGGTCTCAGGCATGGCCCACCGAATCGCTGAGCTGGTTCAGGTCTATGCCGATCAGTTTCAACACCGCCTCGTAACGTTTTTCCACCGGGGTGCGGAACAGGATGTCGGTGCTGGCCGGGCAGGTCAGCCAGGCATTGCTGCCCAGCTCTTCCTCCAGCTGGCCTTCACCCCAGCCGGAATAACCCAGCGCCACCAGAAACTCTTCCGGCCCTTCGTTGCGGCCGATGCCTTCCAGGATGTCCCGGGAGGTGGTCAGCAGTACGTCGTCCGTCACCGTGGCGGTGTTCTGCCAGTGCTGCCCGGGAGAGTGCAGTACAAAGCCTCGCTCCGGCTGCACCGGGCCACCGGTAAATACCGGCAGGTCCAGCTCGCCACCGTGCATATCGAGCTGTTCAAGGATTTCACCCAGGTGAATGCCCAAGGGCTGGTTGATCATCAACCCGAGCGCACCCTCGGAGGAATGCTCGCACAGGTAGATCACGCCCCCGTGAAAATTGGGATCGGCCAGCCACGGCGATGCCACCAGGAAATGGTGCCGCAGACTTGCCTTGGTTTCCGTGCCGGTTGTCATCCGGATGTCAGCCCCCGCCTCTGGAACGACCAGGTTCGTATGATTTCCAGTTCGTCGACCTGCTCGCGCATGTCTTCCGGGAAGGGCGCAAACGGCGCTGCCATGCGCACAATCCGGATGGCGGCATCATCGAGTACCGTGCTGCCGGACGACTGGAGAATCGCCACTTGCTTAATTGTGCCATCTTTGCGCAGAGAAACCAGCATCCGCAGGTCACCATACAGCCCGGAACGGCGCGCTTCGTTGGGATAATTCATGTTGCCGACCCGGGTCACCTTGCTGACCCAGTTCTGCACGTACCAGGCATTATCCGACTTGAGCGTGGACGCCGCGGTTACCCGCATGACCCTGGGGCGCCGGGCATAGGCCTGCTGCTGAGCGTCAAAGCGGGCTTCCAGGCTGGCAATTTCCAGGCTGCGCTCCATCAGGCTTTTGCGCTCGGCCCGGGGCAGCGGCTCCGGTTCTTCCCGGGTTTCCGGCTGCCGGACCTGCTGACGGGCCTTGCTTTCGGTCTGCACCACGGCCCGCTCTTCCTGCGGATTGGGTTCTGCCGTGGTTGCCGGCTCCGGCTGGATTTCGGCCACCTCCGGCTGGCTGACCTCCGCCGGCTGCGGCGAGGTCATTTCCATAGCCTCTTCTTCGGTACCACTGCCCTTCTGGCTGGTCTGGGCCAGGAAATCGGCCTTCTCCGGCGCTTCCTCGTCGTCAAACTGCGACAGGGTGATTTCCATGGTCTGGGCAGAGCTGCGGGGCGGTTCCGGGGCGAAGGTAATGCCCAGCACGACGATGGCGTGAACCGCCAGCGCCATGAACAGGGTGAAGGAAAACCGGTCGAAATCGCTTACCTGAACTGCCATTACCTATCCTGATTCTGTGCCCGCATTACCGGTGCTGTTCAGCCCTGTGACAACCGGCGCTCCACGGCGTCCAGCAACATACCGGCAATATCGATGCCGAAGGCAGCATCCAGTTCCCGGATGCAGGTGGGGCTGGTTACGTTGATTTCGGTGAGGTAGTCGCCAATCACATCCAGGCCCACAAACATCAGGCCCTTGGCCTTGATGACCGGTGCCACCCGGGCACAGATTTCACGATCCCTGGCGGTCAGCTCACGGCCCTCACCCCGGCCACCGGCGGCCAGGTTGCCGCGATTCTCGCCTTGCGAAGGAATGCGCGCAAGGGCGTAGGGCACCGGCTCGCCGTCAATCAGCAGGATGCGCTTGTCACCGTCGGTGATTTCCGGAATGAATTTCTGGGCCATGGCCTGGTGCGCGCCATAGTTGGTCAGGGTTTCGATGATCACACCCAGGTTGGCGTCGTTCTCTTTGACGCGGAAAATCGAGCGACCACCCATGCCGTCTACCGGCTTCATGATGATGTCGCCGTGCTCGGCATAGAAATCCCGGAAACGCTGGGAAGAACGGGTCACGATCAGCGGCGGTGTCAGGTCTTCGAACTGGGTGGCAAACAGCTTCTCGTTGCAATCCCGCAAAGTGGCGGCCGGGTTGACCACCAGGGCACCCTGCTGTTCCGCCGCTTCCAGTATATAGGTGGCCATCAGGAACTCCCGATCGACCGGGGGATCCTTGCGCATCAGGATCACATCCAGGTCGCCCAGTGCCGTGTCTTCAGCGGCACCATAGCTGAACCAGTTTTCCGGATCGTTATGCACCGTCAGCTTGCGGGTATGGGCACGGGCCTGGCCACCGGCCAGGTACATATCCGGCAATTCCATGTACTCGATTTCCCAGCCCCGTTTCTGGGCCGCCAGCAACATGGCCAGTGAGCTGTCTTTCTTGAAATGGATATCCTCGATCGGATCCATCACGATCCCGAGCCGGATTGTCATAGAGTCTCCTGGAAAGTCGGTTGGGGAGCGGGAAGTTGCTCCGTCAAAAACACGAACCGGTATACAGAGCAAACCGGTGCAAGGTGCTATGCTGAAACCCTAGATGGTATTGTACCCGAGCCATAAATGCATCCGGATAAATCGCCACATCAATCCGTGACGCAGCGGGCAGAAGTACATTTGGTCACAAACTAATGCTTTTTATCCGGCCATCGATATTCTATAAATGTGCGGGGTTTATAGATCAACCTTAATGTTTGTGTTAAAACCCCGTTCGAAAATAACGACAGTCGCTAGAGCGCAAGGCAGTTGGACAATGGATGACAACTTCGAGAACTTGAAGATCATGGTGATCGACGACAGCAAGACCATTCGTCGCACCGCAGAAACCCTTCTGAAGAAAGTCGGTTGTGAGGTCATCACTGCCACTGACGGCTTTGACGCTCTGGCCAAGATTGCCGACTCCCAGCCGGACATCATCTTTGTTGACATCATGATGCCCCGCCTGGACGGCTACCAGACCTGCGCACTGATCAAGAACAATTCCTCTTTCAAGAAGACGCCGGTAATCATGCTTTCGAGCAAGGACGGCCTGTTCGACAAGGCTAAAGGCCGCATCGTAGGCTCCGACCAGTATCTGACCAAACCCTTCAGCAAGGATGAGCTGCTCAACACCATCCGCCAGTACATGCCGCAGGCGGAACAGTAAAACCTGCTGAACCCCCAGAACCATCGAGGAAACCATGGCCCGCATTCTGATTGTTGACGATTCGCCAACCGAAGTTAAGAAAATCTCCACCATCCTGGAAAAGCACAAGCACGAAGTGCTGACCGCAGACAACGGCGCCGACGGCGTAGCCAAGGCCCGCGCGGAAACTCCGGACCTGGTGCTGATGGACGTGGTCATGCCCGGCCTGAACGGCTTCCAGGCGACACGCCAGCTGACCCGCGCACCGGAAACCGCATCTATTCCTGTTGTGATCGTAACCACCAAGGATCAGGAAACTGACCGGGTGTGGGGAACCCGCCAGGGTGCCAAGGGTTACCTGGTCAAGCCAGTTAACGAAGACGACCTGATCAAGACAATCAACAGCCTGATTGCCTGATCCCTGACTTTGGAGTTCGCATGTCCGCCCAGGCCGCCCCTTTTGCTGTTCTGACGGATATCGCCCGGCGCAGCCGTTCCATGGCGGCCGGCCTGCCGGAGCAGGAAGAAGCCGTTGAACTGTGGAACGGTATCGGCTTCATCCTGGCCGGCGAGCACTACGTTGCCCCGATGGGGGAAGTCACAGAAATCCTGCACGTGCCCCGGTTTACCCACATTCCGGGCGTACGCCCGTTCCTGCTGGGCGCCGCCAACGTCCGGGGCCGGTTACTGCCGCTGGTTGACCTTGCCAACTTCTTCGACATCCCCCGCTCTTCACGGAATGCCCGTGAACGGCGGGTGCTGGTGGTTGAGCAGGGCGATGTGTTCAGTGGCCTGGTGGTCGACACCGTGCTGGGTATGCAGTATTTCGCAAAAGACAGTTTCAGGGCCAGCACCAACGGTGTGCCCGAAAACGTTCAGCCGTTTGTGAGCGGCGGCTACGAACGTAATGACGAAATCTGGAAAGTATTCTCTGCCGCCACCCTGGTGGAAGACGAACGCTTTCTTGATGTTGCACAGTGGTAAGGGTGATGGCACTGGCAGGCACATCACCCTGTCCATCTGAAGCCCGCTACACCAAAATTGCCATTTCCAGAAGAAAGAGGCCGGGAGCCAGAAAATGAAAAACAGAGCCGGAAGACTCAGTACCGGACAGGGCGGCAACAAACTCGTTGCCGGCCTGATCGCAGCGCTGATTGCACTTACCGTCCTGCTCGTTGTGGTGCTGTTCATCATCAACAAGGACAGCCAGAACGATCAGCAATACATTGCCAACACTGCAGAAATGCGGGTGCTTTCCCAGGAGATTGCGAAGAACGCGACCGAGGCTGCCGGTGGTACCGCCGAAGCGTTCGACCAGTTGCGTCGCTCCCGGGACGAGTTCCAGCAACTCTGGACCAGTGTTACCGAAGGCAATCCGGAAACCGGCCTTCCGGCCAGTGAACTGGCACAACAGAGCGGTGTACAGCAGCACTGGAACAGTGTTCGCGAAAACGCTGACAGCATCCTGTCTACCCGGGAAGCGGTACTGGGCCTGCACGAAGTAGCCCGCACCCTGAACGAAACCATCCCGCAGCTGCAGGTGGAATACGACGATATCGTTCAGATCCTGCTGGATAACGGCGCACCCGCCGAGCAGATCTCTCTGGCCCAGCGCCAGTCCCTGCTGGCCGAGCGTATTGTCCGCTCCGTTAACAACGTACTGTCCGGTGACGAAGACGCCGTTATCGCCGCCGACCGTTTCGGCCGCGACGCCAGCCTGTTCGGCCGGGTACTCGAAGGCCAGCTCAACGGTAACCCGGCCATGGGTATCAGCCGGGTAGCCGATGAAGACGCCATCTACGGCCTGGAAGCGGTTGACGAGCTGTTCGAATTCGTTTCCCAGAACGTTGACGCGATTCTTGAAGCCTCTCCCGACCTCTTCAAGGTTCGTACCGCTGCCAGCGACATCTTCCAGAACTCCGAAATCCTGCTGGCCGAGCTGTCGGTACTGGCTGACGGCTTTGGCTCCCAGTCCGGCTCCCGCCTGGTCAGCCCCACCCTGGCCTTCTTCATCCTGGCGGCCATGGTAGCGATTGTAGTGTTCATCGGCCTGGCCCTGTACCGCGATGCCCAGTCCCGACTGGCCACCACCCAGGAACAGAACGAGCAGAACCAGAACGCGATCCTGCGACTGCTGGACGAACTGGCCGACCTGGCCGATGGTGACCTGACCACCGAGGCCACGGTAACCGAGGACTTCACTGGTGCTATCGCCGACTCCATCAACTACGCGATCGACCAGATGCGCGGACTGGTGCAGGCCATCCGGGGTACTGCCGTACGGGTAGCCGGTGCGGCCCAGGAAACCCAGGCCACAGCCATGCACCTGGCGGATGCTTCCGAGCACCAGGCCCAGGAAATTGCCGGCGCCTCTGCCGCGGTTAACGAGATGGCGGTGTCCATCGACCAGGTATCTTCCAACGCTGCGGAATCCTCAGCGGTTGCGGAGCGGTCGGTTGCGATCGCCAAGAAAGGCGCGGAAGTGGTACAGAACACCATCCGCGGCATGGACAACATCCGGGAGCAGATCCAGGAGACCTCCAAGCGGATCAAGCGTCTGGGTGAATCCTCCCAGGAAATCGGTGACATCGTATCCCTGATCAACGACATCGCCGACCAGACCAACATCCTGTCCCTGAACGCGGCAATCCAGGCCTCCATGGCCGGTGACGCGGGCCGGGGCTTCGCGGTGGTTGCGGACGAAGTTCAGCGCCTTGCGGAACGTTCCTCTGCAGCAACCAAGCAGATTGAAGCGCTGGTTAAGACGATCCAGTCTGACACCAACGAAGCGGTTATCTCCATGGAACACACCACCGCCGAGGTGGTCCGTGGTGCCCGTCTGGCCCAGGACGCGGGTATCGCCCTCGAGGAAATCGAGAACGTATCCATGTCCCTGGCGGAGCTGATCCAGAACATCTCCAACGCGGCACGCCAGCAATCGTCCTCTGCGGCGCACATTTCCAACACGATGAACGTTATCCAGGAAATCACCTCGCAGACCTCCTCCGGTACCAACGCCACGGCGAAGTCTATCGGTAACCTGGCTGAAATGGCGTCCGAGCTGCGGTCCTCCGTTGCCGGCTTCACCCTGCCGGATGAAGACCAGGCCGACCAGGAACAAGAGCAGGACAACGATATCCCGGTGGTCAGCTGATCACCGGCCCGGGGCAGATAACGGTTTATGGCTCAGATGCATAACCAGCTGTCAGCCGCCGAAGGGATCTGGGCACTGCGCCGGCTTCCGGATATGGACGAGGCGCAGTTCAACCAGTGGCAGACCCTGCTGGAACACCGTACCGGTATGACCCTGACGGCCGACCGCCGCTCCTTCCTGGAAACCAACCTGGGAATCCGGATGCGGGAAATCGGCTGCAGCAGCTACCAGGCCTACTACGAGAAAATCGTATCCGGCCCGGATGCCATCAGGGAATGGGCCACACTGGTGGACCGCCTGACCGTGCAGGAAACCCGGTTTTTCCGGGATGCCGATGCCTTCCGGCTGGTGGCCGATTACGTACTGACCCGGCCCCGGGAGCAACTGAGAAAGCGTGCACTGGAAGCCTGGAGTGTGGGCTGCTCCACCGGCGAGGAGCCCTACACCCTGGCGATGATTCTGAACGAATGCATGAACCAGCTGGCTCTGCAGCCCCTGTTCGGGGTAACCGGTTCGGACATCAGCCAGCCGGCCATCGAGAAGGCCAGGCTGGGCCAGTACAGCGCCCGCAAGTTGCTGGGTATGGATGAAGACCTGAAAGCCAGGTACTTCCGCCCTGCCGAAAGGAACACCGTAGAAATCGTGAACAGCATCCGTGAACGGGTGTGTTTTACCAGGCTCAACGTAATGGATCTGGGCAAGGCACCCATGCACGGCATGAACATTATCTTCTGCCAGAACCTGCTGATTTATTTCCGCCGCTGGCGTCGGCGGGACATTGTGAAAAGGCTAGCAGAGCGTCTGGCACCGGGGGGCTTACTGGTGCTTGGCCAGGGTGAACTGACCGATTGGCAGCCACCGGGCCTGCAGAGGGTTCCCTCGGAACATGTACTGGCGTGGATCAAGCGCCAGCCCGACGAAGAATAACCGGAGTGGTTATGGGCAATCACCATGACAGTATCGCCCTCGACTGGGTTCGGGGCGAAATACAGGACACGCTGACTCAAGGCCAGCATGCACTGGAAGCGTACGTCGAGAATCGCGACGACACCGCACGCCTGCGCTTCTGCCTGAACTACCTCCACCAGGTACACGGTACCCTGCAAATGGTGGAACTCTACGGTGCAGCCCTGCTCACCGAAGAGATGGAGAAACTGACCCAGGCCATTCTGAACGAATCCGTCACCAGCGTTGACGATGCCGTTGAAGTACTGATGCAGGCCATCCTGCAGCTGCCGCAATACCTGGAACACCTGGACAGCAGCCAGGACGATTTCCCGATGGTGCTGCTGCCCCTGCTGAACGACCTCCGGGCTGCCCGGGGCGATTCCCTGCTGTCTGATACCTCACTGTTCAAGCCTGACCTGACCCCCTCACAGCTGCAGGTCAGCGCCGCTGTTTCAGAACGCCTGCAAGATCCCAAGGTTCTCGGCCACCTGCGCAAACTGCGCCAGATGTACCAGTTTGCCCTGGCCGGCGTAGTGCGCGAGGAAAGCCTCTCAGCCCACTTCAACTACATGCAGAAGGTGCTCCAGCGCCTGATCCGCCTGTGCCAGAAAACCCCGAGGGGTGAGCTCTACAAAGCTGCCAGCGGCTTTATCGAAACACTCCAGGGCGGCGCCAACCCGGTCAACACTGCGGTCAAATCCCTGTTGCGGGAGCTGGACGCGGAAATCCGCAGGCTCACCGACGAACACAGCAGCATCCTGCAACAGCCGGTACCCGAAGCCCTGTTCAAGCACCTGCTGTACTACGTCGCCCGCGCCCGGGACCTGGAGATGCCTCAGGTCAGCGCCCTGCGCCAGGCCTACCAGCTGGATGATGCCCTGCCGTCGGACAGCGATGTCGACGCCGCCCGCACCCGGGTTTCCGGCCCGGGCCGGGACGCCATCCATTCGGTGGTGAGTGCGCTGAACGAAGAACTGGCTCGCCTGAAAGACCAGCTGGACCTGTTTGTCCGGGCCGAGCTGCGCCAGAACGATGAACTGGAAGAACTGCTGCCGGGTATGCGCCAGGTAGCCAACACCCTGGCAGTGATCGGCCTGGGCATTCCGCGCAAAGTGGTTACTGACCAGATCGAACTGGTGGAAAAGCTCAGCACCCAGAGCGACACCGTCGACGACGGCACCCTGATGGATATCGCCGGCGCCCTGCTCTACGTCGAGGCCAGCCTGGCCGGACTGGACAGCGATCGCCACGAACCGGCAGCCACCGGCGACAACGAATTCCACCTTGGCTCCCAGGAACTGGGCGAGGCTAACGAAGCGCTGATCCGGGAATCCCGCAACACCCTGGAACAGGTCAAATCCTCGATTGTGAACTTTATCGCTTCCCAGTGGGATACCCGGGAAGTGGAACACGTTCCTGAGTTGCTGCACAGCATCCGCGGCGGCCTGTCGCTGGTGCCGCTGGAGCGTGTCGCCGACATGCTGGCCTCCGCCGAACGCTACGTAACCGACGTTCTGCTCAACGGCAAACAGGTGCCGGACTGGAAACAGCTCGACACCCTGGCCGATGCGGTAACCAGCATTGAATACTACCTGGAGCGCCTGGCCGACGGCATCACCGAGAACGACGCTATCCTGCGCGTTGCCGAAGACAGCCTGGCCAGCCTGGGCTTCCCGGTCGGCCAGGAACCCACCTGGCAGCAAGCCGGAGAGGAACTCCAGCCGGACGAACTGCCGGTACTGGATACCGGGGCGGCCGTCGAAGAGCCAGTCCAGGAAGCCAAGACCTCCGACCAGGACCTGGTCGACGACGAAATCCTCGGCATCTTCGTCGAAGAAGCCGAGGAAGTGCTGCAGACCATCCACGAGCATTACCCCCGTCTGCGCCAGAATTACGACGACCGCGATGCCCTGACCGAAGTGCGCCGGGCGTTCCACACCCTCAAGGGCAGTGGCCGCATGGTGGGAGCCACCTCCATTGGCGAGCTGGCCTGGTCTGTGGAAAACCTGCTGAACCGGGTGATCGACCAGACCCTCAAGCTCAATGACGACACCTTCGCCCTGATCGACGAGGTCAACGCACGCATTCCGTCCCTGATCCAGGAATTCCGCCGGGGTGATTACACCGGCGATGTTGATGGCCTGATCAGCCGGGCCGAAGCCCTGGCCACCACCCGCCGCACCGAAACCGGCACCGCAGAAACGGAAGTGGCCGAAGCAACCGAGACCGTCACTGAGGCCCCGGCCCCGGTCGCAGTTCTGGAACCCGAAGCAGAACCGGAACTGGCCCAGCCGGAGAGTACCGGCGAAACAGAGGCGGATGCCGACGACCTGATCGACGACGAAATCCTCGAGATCTTTGTTGAAGAAGCCGGCGAAGTTCTGGACACCATTCGCGAATACCTGCCGATGCTGCTGCGCCAGCGCGACGATCGCAGTGCCCTGACCGAAGTACGCCGGGCCTTCCACACCCTCAAAGGCAGCGGCCGCATGGTTGGCGCCAGTGTGATCGGCGAACTGGCCTGGTCTGTGGAAAACATGCTGAACCGGGTCATTGATGGCAGCATCTTCATGACCGAAGACGTGGCCAGCCTGCTGCAGGATGTCACCGATGCTGTACCCGGCCTGGTTTCCGACTTCGAGAACCGCCGCCCGGCAGCGTTGGATACCTCGGCCCTTGAAGCCCGCGCCAATGCCCTGGCCAACGGAGAGATCCCGGACGCCAGCACCATGCCGGCAGCCGACTCCGAATCACTGACTGAACCTGAAACCGTTGGCGTCCAGGAAACCGACAGCGACGCTGAAGCCGCTGACTACGACGACGATGAAGACGCCGTTGATCCGATCCTGCTGGAAATTTTCGAGAACGAAACCGAAACCCACCTGCAGACCATCAACGACTACCTGGCAACCGCCGGCGACAAGGCCACCGTCAGCTACACCGACGATCTGTCCCGGGCCCTGCACACCCTCAAAGGCAGCGCGAACACGGCTGGCATTGCCCCCATCGCCGCCGTCATCACCCCGCTGGAACGCTTTGTTAAGGAATCCCGTTCCCAGAACAAGCGGGCAGACCGTGATGTACTGGAACTGATTGCCGATGCCAAGGAGTTCCTGACCCGCGGCCTGGCCCAGCTCCGGGATAACCCGCAGGCAGACCTCGAAGGCACCGAAGACTACCTGGCCCGCCTGGAGCAGGTGTACCAGCGTACCCTGCAGTCCTCCGATCCGGCCGATGAACTGCAACCGGATACCCGGGCACCGTCCCAGCTGGTACAGCTGTTCCTGAACGAGGGCCTGGACATTGTGCTGGATGCCGAGAGCATCCTGGATGAATGGTCCCGCCATCCGGACCAGCGCCAGTCTGTGGAGACCCTGCAGAAAGAGCTGGAACAACTGGCTGCCGGCGCGGCGGAAGCCGGCCTGGTGGATGTTACCGAGCTGGCCGCTGCACTGAACCAGTCCTACAGCACGGTATCCGAAAAGCAGCCGGAGCCGGACGATACCTTCTTCAGCACCCTGCGCGCCGGCCATGAGCAACTGATCAACCTGATGGACCAGGTCGCTGCCGGCCTGGCCACAGAGAGCAATGACGACCTGATCGACGAACTCTACGCCCTCGCGAACCGGGCAGACGAGAGCGAGCTGGAGCAGGAATTCGAGCAACAGTTCTCCGGCGATCTCGACGAAATCGACCTGAGCCTGGAATTCGACGAACTCGGGCAGCCCGACGAGCAGCCGGAACCCGAGTCTCCCGGCGAAGGCTGGCTGAGCGAAGAACCTGCGCTCGAAACTGCAGCTTCCACCGACGAAGACAACGAACTGGACGACGAGCTGGCTGCCATCTTCCTGGAAGAAGCGCGGGACCTGGTCGACAGCACCGCAACCTCGCTGCAGACCTGGAGCGAAGACACCGGCAACCTGGATACCCTGCACCTGTTGCAGCGCGACCTTCACACCCTCAAGGGCGGCGCCCGCCTAGCCGGCATTGCGCCCGTCGGTGACCTGTCCCACGAACTGGAAACCCTGTTCGAAGGCCTGACCGAGCAGCGTTTTGCCGTCAGCGATTCGTTGTCTGACCTGCTGTTCCGGTGCCATGACCGGTTGGCCAACATGGTCGACAACCTGGAAGCCGGAAACCAGCCCGAACCAGCCCCGGACCTGATCGCCGATATCCACGCCTGGATCGACGGCGCCCGGGATGGCGGAGCCAGCACCGAACCGGCAACCGACTTTGATGACGACATTCTGGCCCAGGCCGAAGCCGAGTTCGATGCGGACAGCGAAGAGGAAGCCACAGACAGCGCCGATGAGGATGCCCTGGCTGGCCTGTCGGACCTTGACCCGGAACTGACCGGCATCTTCCTGGAAGAAGCCTACGACCTGATCAACTCCACCGGCAGTGCCCTGCACACCTGGAGCGAAGATCCGTCGAACCAGGCCGTGGCCGCAGAACTGCAGCGCGATGTACACACCCTGAAGGGTGGCGCACGGATGGCCGGCGTCGACGCCATTGGCGACCTGACCCACGTTCTGGAAGACCTGTTCGAGAAGGTGGCCGAAGGCCAGCTGGCCGCCAGCAACGACATGACCGACCTGCTGTTTGCCTGCCATGACCGCCTGGCACAAATGGTGGAACAGGTTGCCACCCAGAAGCCCTGCCCGCCGGCCAACGACCTGGTTCAGCAGGTAGAAGCGATTCTCCGCGGTGAAACACCGGTACCGGCCAGCGAAGGGCAGGAACCGGCACAAGACCTTACCGAAGACACAGCGGATGACACCGGCTGGATGCCAGACACCGGGCTTGAGGCTGACGAAGACCTCACCGAAGCCTTCGAAGCCATGGGCGGTGACGACCTGGCCGGCATCTTCCTGGATGAAGGCCTGGAAATCCACGAAGCCATTACCGAGTGCCTGGACCAGTGGCGCGAAGATCCGGACGAACTGACCGTTCTGACCCGCCTGCAGCAGGAGCTGCACACCCTCAAGGGTGGTGCCCGGCTGTCCGATATCGACCCGGTGGCCGACCTTGCCGAAGCCTGGTCTGACAGCCTCGAACCCCTGCTCTCCGGCGGCAACAACCAACAGGCGTTGCTGGCGCTCAGCGATCAGGGTGCCGCCAGCCTCAAGGGCATGCTCGACAGCCTGGAAGACGGCCATAAACCGGGCGCCGCCAGCGATCTGATCGAAGCCTTCCGCAGTGTTCAGGCCGAACCGGCTGAACAGGGCGAACAAGCGACAGCCACGGCAGAACCGGCCGCTGACGAAGCCGATGCGGTTGACCCGGAAGTGCTGGAAATCTTCCTGGAAGAAGCCGGCGAGATCATGGACCAGCTCGAGCAGGTGCTCGATGACTGGCGCAAAGACCCGAGCAACCACCAGTACAACCAGGAAGCCCAGCGGGCCCTGCATACCCTCAAAGGTGGTGCCCGCCTGTCCCAGCTGAGCGTGCTGGGCGACAAGGCCCATGCCTTCGAGACCCGGTTGATCGACCTGGGCGGCAATGCACCGGGCGACAGCCAGTGGCAGGAGATCACCCAGGACCACGACGCGATCATCGAGCTGGTCTCCGACGTTCGCCGGCGCTTTGCCGACGGTAGCCCGGTGGTCCAGCCGGAGCAGCCCGCGGAAGACGCACCCGAACACGAGCAGCCGGAACCGCAGGCCGCCGAGCCGGAAACCTCGGTGCCCGAAGCCCCGAAACCGCCAGCGCCCGCCAAGCCGGCCCAGGCTCCGGCCAAGGCCCGCAATAAAGCAGCGGAAGCCCAGCGTGCTGCCCAGGAAACCATCCGGGTATCGGCACCGTTGCTGGACGAGCTGGTTAACCTGGCCGGTGAAACCAGTATTACCCGTGGCCGCCTGGAACAGCAGACCAGCGACTTCGGCCACACCCTTGAGGAAATGGCCGCTACCATCGAGCGTCTGCGCGAACAGCTGCGCCGGATGGATATCGAAACCGAAGCCCAGATCCTGTTCCGTGCCGAACAGGAACACGGCCCGGATTACGGCGACGACTTCGACCCGCTGGAAATGGACCGCTACTCCTCGATCCAGCAGTTGTCACGGGCACTGAGCGAATCGTCTTCTGACCTTGCAGACCTGCGTGAAACCCTGTCTGACCGGGTGCGGGATACCGAAACCCTGCTGGTGCAGCAGTCCCGGATCAACACGGAACTCCAGGAAGGTCTGATGAAGACCCGGATGATTCCGTTTGCCTCCATGGTGCCGAGACTGCGCCGGATTGTGCGCCAGATCAGCAACGAACTGGGCAAGAAGGTCAACTTCGACGTGCGCAACGCCGAGGGTGAAATGGACCGCAACATCCTTGAGCGCATGATTGCGCCGCTGGAACACATGCTGCGGAACGCCCTCGACCACGGCATTGAAAGCCCCGAAGACCGGGCCCGTGCCGGCAAGCCGGAAACCGGTGAAGTCGTGCTCTCGCTGACCCGTGAAGGTGGCGACGTGGTGCTGCGCATGATCGACGACGGCAAAGGCATTCCCGCCGAAGTGATCCGTGACAAGGCCATTCGCCAGGGCCTGCTGCGGGCCGACGAAGACCTTACCGAACGGGAAGTCCTGCAGTTCATCCTGCAGCCCGGCTTCTCTACTGCCCAGCAGGTGACCCAGATTTCCGGCCGGGGCGTGGGTATGGACGTGGTGTCCAGCGAGATCAAGCAGCTCGGCGGAAGCCTGGATATCGATTCGGCCCTGGGGCGTGGCACTACCTTCACGGTGCGCCTGCCATTCACGGTATCCGTTAACCGGGCCCTGATGGTTGCCACCGGCGAAGACTTCTACGCCATCCCGCTCAATACCATCGAAGGTATCGTGCGGGTCAGCACCTACGAGCTGGAAGAGTACTACAAGCCGGATGCACCGCTTTACGAATACGCCGGCCAGCAATACCGCCTGCAATACCTGGGCAGCCTGCTGAACAGTGACCACCAACCCAAGCTGCAAGGCCAGGCCCTGCCGCTGCCGGTGATCCTGGTTCGGGGTGCCGAGCAGCCACTGGCCCTGCAGGTTGACCACCTGATGGGCAGCCGGGAAATCGTGGTTAAGTCTCTCGGCCCGCAGTTCAGCTCGGTTCGTGGCGTGTCCGGTGCCACCATTCTGGGTGACGGTAACGTGGTGGTGATTCTAGACCTGCCGGCCATGCTCCGTTCCGACATCCTGTCTGAGCGCCAGCGCCTGGCTAACCTGGACAAGGCACGCGAAGCCGGCCGCTACGAAGACCAGACCACCACGGTTATGGTGGTGGACGACTCGGTTACCGTACGGAAGGTTACTTCCCGACTGCTGGAACGCAACGGCATGGAGGTTATCCTCGCGAAGGACGGCCTGGATGCGGTGGCCCAGCTGCAGGACCATCGTCCGGACATTATCCTGCTGGATATCGAAATGCCCCGGATGGACGGTTTCGAAGTGGCCAGCTTTGTGCGCCACGACGAAAACCTGAAAGAGACGCCCATCTGTATGATCACCTCCCGGACCGGCGAGAAACACCGGGAACGGGCACTGGCCATCGGCGTCAACGAATATCTGGGCAAGCCGTTCCAGGAAGCCGAGCTGCTTGAAACCATCAAACGACTGACCGGGAACGGGTAATGACCGGCCATGAAGGCCGACCCGGCATCGGCATTGTGTCCGATGTGGTGTTGCAGCGGCACCGGTTGCAGGTGGCTGCCGGCAAGTTCGGACTTGAGGTCAGCTTTTCCGGCGGCCCCGACCGCCTGATGGATTATCCGGGGTTTCCCGATGCCGCCCTGTGGCTGGTAACCCTGGAAGACGAAGCCGACCACCCGGCGCTGTTCGAACACCTGCTGGAGCACACCGATGCCCCGGTTCTGTTCGGGATGGACCAGGCTCCAAAGCCCGGCACCAAGGACTATGTGCGCTGGGAAAGGCGTTTGCTCAACAAGCTGGAAAAGCAGCTGGGGCACCTGGAGAAACTGGACTCCGCCAACGACATCGAAGAGCTGGAAGTCCACGCCCGGCCATCACCCGAGGCACCACAACTGCCCCAGTGGATAACCCCGGCGGCTCCGGGTTCGGTAGCCGAGGAGATCTGGGTTCTGGGCGCTTCGCTGGGCGGTCCCGCTGCGGTGAAAACCTTTCTGGACCACCTGCCGGCCGGCCTGCCGGTCGGCTTTGTCTACGCCCAGCATATAGATGACAACTTTACCGGCGTGCTGACCCGGGTACTGGGCCGCCACGCCCACTACCAGCTGAAGCGGGCAGAGGAAGGCTACAAGGTTCGCAACGGCGATGTGGTACTGATGCCGGTAGAACAGGAGTGGTCGTTCGCAGACGACGGCAGCCTGACCGCCACCGGCAAGCCCTGGCCCGGCCCCTATGGCCCGTCTATCGACCAGGTGCTGCTGAACGTGGCTGACCACTTCCGCGAGCACTGCCACGCGATTCTGTTCTCCGGGATGGGCAACGACGGCGCCATCGCCGCACCGCTGCTGAAGAAACGGGGCAGCCGGATCTGGGTCCAGGACAGTGCCAGCTGTGGCAACAGTTCGATGCCCGAGTCTGTCGCTGCCACCGGCTGCGCCAGCTTCTGCGGCACACCGGACCAGCTCGCCGGCGAACTGATCAAAACCATTGAAAACCATTGCCTGCTCAAGGGCCGGCAAAAACGGGATTCTGCCTGAGGACACACAATGAACGAAAACAGCCAAACGCTTCCCTGCGTCATGATCCCTGTCTGTGACCGGCACCTGCTTCTGCCCAACGTGTCCATCGCCGAGGTAGTGGATTTCAACAGCACAGACGCCGGCGCCAGCACCCCGGACTGGCTGGTGGGTTTTCTGGACTGGCGCGGACTGACCTTGCCGGTCATCTCCTACGATGCCGCCAATGGCGGATCGCTCACGGTTCCGGGCGATAACCGGGGCCGTATCATTGTGCTCAATACCATTGGCCCGGACCACAACAAAGCGCCGTTCATGGCCCTGGTGACCCAGGGCATTCCGAGCCAGGCCCGCCTGGATGAAAGCCAGCTGCGCAAGCTGGACGGAGAGACCGGCCCTGCCGACCTGATGCTGGTAGACGTAGAAGGCGAAGCGGCCTGGATTCCCAACCTGGAATACCTGGAATCCCTGGCGGTGCAGGCCCGGAACTGATTCCATCCCGGGCCATGGCAGCCAATCCTGCAAATGTTATAATGTTGCAAACTTTGCAGGACACGGACCATGCCCGAACGCGCGCTCCCCTACCGCCCCCACAACCATGATGCCTGCGTCAGCCACGCCCTGGCCGACGCCCGCACCATTTGCCGGCAACAGAATGCCCGCCTGACGGCCATCCGTGAGCGGGTGCTGGAACTGATCTGGCAGTCCCACAAACCGCTGGGCGCCTACGATATCCTGGCCCGACTGGGCGAAGAGGGCCACAACGCCGCGCCACCGACCGTGTACCGGGCCCTGGATTTCCTGCAGCAGTACGGGCTGGTACACAGGATTGCCTCCCTGAACGCCTTTATCGGCTGCCCCCATGCCGGCGAACACCATCGTGGCACCTTCCTGATCTGCCGCCAGTGCGGCAATGTGCTGGAACTGGATGCGCCGACGCTCAGCGAATCGATTGAAGCCGCAGCCCGGGCCGAAGGTTTCCGGCCCGACGACATCACCCTGGAAATTTCCGGCCTGTGCCCCCGTTGCCAGGGAGCAGAAGCCCATGACTGAGGCGCTGGCGAACCTGGAGGGCGTTACCGTTCAGTTTGATGACCGGCTGGTGGTCAACCGGGTCAGCCTGACCGTGCACCGGGGCGACATCATCACCATCATCGGCCCCAACGGAGCCGGCAAAACCACCCTGATTAAAACCGTCCTCGGCCTGCAGCGGGCCACCAGCGGCAAGGTATCACGGGCCCCGGGGCTGGTCATCGGCTATGTGCCCCAGCACCTGACCCTGGAAGCCACCCTGCCCCTGAGCGTGCGCCGTTTCATGCTGCTCAGCGGCAAGCCGCTGGCAGAGTGCGAGGCGGCGCTGGCCCGGACCGGGGTAAGCCATTTGCTGGAGGCCTCTGTGCATCACCTGTCTGGTGGCGAAAAACAGCGCTTACTGCTGGCCCGGGCGCTGGTGCGCAAACCGGACCTGCTGGTGCTGGACGAACCCGCCCAGGGCGTGGACATCAACGGCCAGGCCGCACTGTACGAACTGATCCGGGAGCTGCGGGACGAACTGCACTGCGGCGTCATCATGATCTCCCACGATTTGCACCTGGTGATGGCTGCCACCGACAAGGTGATCTGCCTGAACCAGCACGTCTGCTGCAGCGGCTATCCGGCGGATATTTCCCACGACCCGGCCTTTATCGAAACCTTCGGCCACCAGGTAGCGGAATCGCTGGCGGTGTATCACCACCACCATAACCACCAACATAATCTGCACGGCGACGTTGTTGCCGGCACCGGCCATCAGGGAGCCTGTAACCATGAGCATCATTGATGCGGTGCTGGGCGATTTCTTCTGGCGAGCCCTGATCGGCGGCCTGGGGGTGGCACTGGTGGCCGGGCCGCTGGGCTGTTTTGTGGTCTGGCGCCGGCTGGCCTATTTTGGCGACACCCTGGCCCACTCCGCCCTGCTGGGCATTGCCCTGAGCTTTCTGATCAGCGTACCGCTCAACCTGGCGGTGATCATCACCTGCGTAGTGATCGCCCTGGCGCTGGTGCTGTTGTCCCGTACCCGGGCCCTGTCTACCGACACCCTGCTGGGCATCCTGGCGCACTCGGCCCTGGCCATCGGCCTGGTTACCCTCAGCTTTATGCCGGAAGTACGGGTAGACCTCACCGGCCTGCTGTTTGGTGACCTGCTGGCCATGAGCCGCCAGGACCTGCTGTGGATCTACGGCGGCGCGGCGGTGGTACTGACCCTGCTGGCCGTGCTCTGGCGCGGGTTGCTGATGAGTACCATCCACGAAGAACTGGCGCGGGTGGAAGGTATTCCGGTGGAGCGCCTGCGGCTGGCACTGATGCTGATGTTCTCGCTGGTGATTGCGGTCGCCATGAAGATTGTCGGGGTGCTGCTGATTACCGCCCTGCTGGTGATCCCGGCGGCAACCGCCCGGCGGCTGGCGAAAAACCCCGAGCATATGATGGCGCTGGCCGTGGTGTTCGGCTTCATTGCAGTTGCCGGCGGGTTAAGTATGTCCTGGTACCTGGACTCCCCCGCCGGCCCGTCGGTGGTGGTTACCGCCTTCCTGAGCTTCCTGCTGGTTTACGGAGCGGCCCGCAAGAACAGCCACTGAGCCACCCGCCGGTCAAAGCGGCTGGAGCCGGTCCATCAGGCGACCGGTTTCCAGCAGTTCAAGGAACTCGTCACCCAGCCGGTCGCTCTCGGCGATGGCCTTGCGCCAGTCCCGTTCACGACCTTCGTCATCGCCCAGGTATTTCTCGAAATCCTTGCGGTCCGGCAGTTTGCGGTTCGGCAGGCTGTCCAGATACTCCCGGGACGGTGACACCAGCAACACATCCTGCAGCCGGGTGGCGTCACCCCGGCGCCAGGGCAGGGTCTTGTCGAACCAGCCGGGCACCACCTTGTCGGTAAAGTGCGGGTAGAGAATCACCCCGGGCTGCTCGTAGGGCAGGTCCAGGTGGTAATCCAGCAGCCCGCCATCCCGATACACCCCCTCCGGCGCACCCGGAATATTGCGGACACCGGACATCACCAGCGGAATAGACGCGGAGGCCAGCAACGCCGGCAGCAGGTTTTCCCGGGTCAGGGGCACTTCGTGGCTGGGAAAATCCACCAGTTTAGACACCGGTGCCCGTACCCGGCCATCGTGCAGAATGCCCCGTTCCATATAACGGCCCAGGTGCCGGCGGCTTACCATATTGGCACTGATGGCACTCATCAGCCCCAGACCTAGCCGGCCCCGGGTGTCGTGCTCCAGAAAACCCCGGCTGCGCACCACCACCACATTCAGGCGGTACCAGGGATGGTTGAGCAGGTAGTCCTCACGACCACCCAGCAACTCCTCCAGGAACAGGATGCTCTTGCGGGTCACTTCCGCCGCACTGACGCCCTTGGCAAAGCGCTGGCTGGTGTAAAGCTCCGCCAGCTTTGCCAGCTGGGCCCGGGGGGCATCGGAGGAGGCCACCGCCGCAAAGCGCCAGCTACCGATCGACGAGCCGATCAGCGCCCGTTCCTGTTCCACCCGGGGCAGCCAGTCGCCAAAGATCGCTTTATCCAGGCCGCTGAGGCCCAGGGCTTTCGGGCCACCGGCAGCACCGGGGATAACGTGTACGTCTTCCGGACCCAGCGGTTTTTGCTGCAACCGGTTCAGTGCCCGCCGTCCAACGCGAATGGTCAACGCCGGCTGTTTGATATGTATTGCCGTCATTCTGTTGTTCCTCTGGAAGTGCGGGGAGTTTAACGAACCCGGGCTGCAGCAGCCAAGAAAACCGGCTTTTTCCTTGGCACGCCGGATCTGCGTGCTAGACTCGATCGAAAACCTTCCAAGGAAGCAGGACTGCAGCAGGAGCAAGCGGTGAATCAATCTGCCCCGCCGGGGACGGCAACCACCAACCCTACCCTGGCGGTACTGGGTTTTCGACGGCAGCTGGTGTACCACCTGCATTTCTGGGCCTTTATTGCCGTTGCCCCGCTGGTGATGGTGCAGTGGCAGCACGGCAATTTGTTGCTGTCGGCCCTACTGGTCTTCTTCTGCGTCAATGCCGCACTGGTCCTGCTGTTTTTGCGGTTTCGCAACACCTACTTTCTGAAAGGCCGGCTGTTCCCCCTGCTGGCTGTCGTCTGCGCGGCCTACTCCACGGCCATCAACGGCCACGCCGGCCTGTACTGGGCCTATCCGGCGGCCATCGCCCTGTTCTTCCTGCTCCCCATCAAGGAAGCTATCGTCTGCAACGTCATTTTTGTCGCAGTTATGGCGGTGGTGTCGTTCCTGCAGTTCCCCGAGGCGGACTTCTGGCGCATTACCTTTTCACTCGGGCTCAGCTGCCTGTTTGCCATGATCTTTGCCTGGCTGGTGGGGCGTCTGCAGCAGGAACTGACCCGGCTGGCCACCACCGATCCACTCACCGGCTGCCTGAACCGCTCGCAACTGGCCGATGTGCTGAACAGCCAGATCCAGATACGGGAACGCTATGAACGGGTATCCAGCCTGGTGCTGATCGACCTGGACTATTTCAAGAACATCAACGACCAGTGGGGCCACCTGGCCGGCGACCGGGTACTGAAGGAGATGGCCGGCCGGGTGCGCAAACGGTTGCGGCAGAACGACCAGCTGTTCCGCATCGGCGGCGAAGAATTCATGGTGGTGCTGCCGGAAACCCGACAGAAAGACGCCCATACCCTGGCCCAGCAATTACTGACCAGTATCAGCGCCCGGCCATTTCTGGACGACATCCGGGTAACCGCCAGCGCCAGCATTGCCGAAGTCGAACGGGGTGAAACCTGGTCTGTGTGGCTCAACCGCGCCGACCAGGCGCTGTATGAAGCCAAGGCCCGGGGCCGCAACCAGGTGGTGCTGGCGCCAGCCAGCCGACAGCCCCCGATGCAGCCGGAGCCATGGCAGCGGTCACCGGCACCGTTGCAATCGGTCAGCTCAGGGCCGGCTGCTTCCGGAACGCCCGATACGCCGTAAACACATCCCAGGGCTGCTCGAAGTGGGGGTAATGGCCCACATTTCTCAGGGTGACCACATCTGCATCGGTGATCAGTTCCCGGTAACGCCGAACCATACCGGCACCGGACACCGGATCCGCCGTGCCCGAGATCAGCCGCATCGGCTGGCGGGCATTCTGCAGTGCGCCCACCCAGCGGTTACGGTGGCACCGACGCTCCTCCATAAAATGAATCAGCTCATGCAGGATGCCGCGGCCGTTGTTGTAGGTCAGCAGGTGCCAGAATTCGTCCATTTCCTGCGGGCCAGGAGGGTTGCGGGAGCCGAACAGCCGGCAGAAGTTGCGCTCGAACATGCTGCGGGTCAGGCCCCGGCTGATCAGTCCGCCTAAAGGGCTGCCCAATACGCGCTGGATTAACAGGGGGTTGTGCACTTCCGGGAAGATGCCGCCGTTCAGCAGGCACAGGCTGTCAACGGTAAAGCCAAGGCCGCCTTCCTGGTCCCGGGCCAACAGTTCCTGGGCCACGGTGGAACCGTAATCATGGGCCAGCAGGTGAATGCCGGGCAAACCGAGGCCTTCTATCCAGCCCTGAACCAGGTCTGCCTGGTCTTCAATGCTGTAGCGGTAGTTGCGGGGCTTGTCGGAAAACCCGAAACCCAGCATATCCACGGTCAGCAGGTTGTAGTGCCGGGCCAGCATCGGCCACACCCGGCTCCAGTCCCAGCTGGCGGTCGGAAAACCGTGCAGCAACACCAGCGGCTCGCCCTGGCCGGCCATGCGGCTGAATATAGCGTGGCCACCGTAGCTGAACCATTTGCCGGCCTGCTGCCAGCCATCCAGGGTCGATATGTCCTGTTTACCGGCGGCGGAAACGCCAGCCCCGGTCGTAAGCTGTTCCATGGCAGATCCCTGACACATTCCAAGCCTGTCACTTTAGATGAAAGCGCCAGCAACGGCCATAGCCCGGCCGGCACCGCACTGGTCTGTTCCGGCTGAGGTATCGTAAAGCATGGAGATACGGCCCGAATTCCCTTAAGCTTTGGCCCTTGTTAGGCACAGACTACCGGAAACCATTATGACTCTACCCCTCGATGACCTGGCCGGTCATTATTACTCCATCCTTGACGGCCTGGGCGAGAACCCCGAACGCGAAGGACTGAAAGACACCCCCATGCGTGCCGCCAAGGCCATGCAGTTCCTGACCCGGGGCTACCAGCAGGACCTTCAGGACCTGGTGAACAACGCCGTGTTCGAATCTGCCATGGACGAAATGGTGGTGGTACAGGACATCGAACTGTACAGCATGTGTGAGCACCACATCCTGCCCTTCATCGGCAAGTGCCATATTGCCTACCTGCCCCAGGGCAAGGTGCTGGGCCTGTCCAAGTTCGCCCGCATTGTCGACATGTATGCCCGCCGGCTGCAGATCCAGGAAAACCTGACCCGCCAGATTGCCGAAGCCGTGGAAAGCGTGACCGGTGCCAAGGGCGTGGCGGTGGTGATCGAAGCCCAGCACATGTGCATGATGATGCGCGGCGTAGAGAAACAGAACTCGCGTATGAAAACCTCCATGATGCTCGGGCAGTTCCGCAAATCCCAGGCAACCCGGACCGAGTTCCTGAATCTTCTCACACAACACAGCTAATCGAGCTCCCATGACCCCCGTCGCAGTGATAACCGGTGCAGGACGCAGGCTAGGCTATGAACTCGCCTCGGCCCTGCTCGATCGTGATTTTCAGGTATTTGCAGTTTATCGAACGGAAACCGACGATCTCAAGTCACTGATTCGACGGGGCGCAACCGCAATTCAAACCGATCTCGAAGATCAACCATCGGTAGGGACATGCATTGGGGAGATTCTCAAACGTAGTGATCGGTTGGACGTTCTGATCAATAACGCATCAAGTTTTACTCCCGACATCACAAATGATGATATAAAGCTGGCGGAACAGTCTCGCCATTTTTTTCAGGTAAACAGCACGGCACCAATGCAGTTGATGCATGGGTTCTCAGAAACACTCAAAAATACTGGTCGAAGAAATCACAGACCAACGCTTGTGGTCAACATTACTGATATCTTTGCGGATAAACCCAACCCGGCTTTTGCCGCTTACTGCGCTTCAAAAGCAGCGCTGGCTAACTTAACCCTTAGCTACGCTGCCCTGCTTGCGCCTCATGTTCGTGTCAACGCCATTATGCCTGGTCCGATCGGGTTTCTTCCCAGCCATACCGATGACCAGAAACAGCAAGTTCTGGGAGAAACGCTCTTAGGCCGAGAAGGGGGCTTTCACAGCGTGGTCATGCAAGTGCTGTCCCTCTTGGATAACGACTACATCACCGGAGCGAGCATCCCGGTGGATGGTGGCCGGCGCTTGGCCCAAGGAATGCCCCACAATACGGATCGTTACTCGAGCTGAACGGGCATGCTCAAGCCCAGTAAAAAGTTCACGATAATACGACTCCTCGATGGTCGCCCCGGTGAAGCAGCCGTCACCACTTTGCTCCAAAATGTCCACATCGATGCAGCGGTCTTTCAAGCTTCTCAGCGGATCAGCACGATCACGACCCAAGGCTTCCTCAAGCGCATTCGTCCTGTTTTTGAGCTGACATAGTGACAGTGGGCTGTAGAAAACAACTAGAGCATTGAGAAAGGAACGCTTCGTCACTATGCCCTTAGGCTGGGTATGTATAACGGGCGACAACCACAGCATGTTATTTTCTTCCAACAGCGTGGCAACCGCATTGGCCAGATTCAACCTTGGTTCAACATTGCTACCCAGTCCGCATAGATACCACATATGATCATCTCAACAGTTTTCGGATATACGCACCAATTAGTACGGTAACGAGCAACACTCCGATCATGGACTCCATGGTGACCATAAGCGACAGCCACGATATGGCGGGGGGAACCGGTAGGCTCCATTCTCCAAAAAGTATGCTGATAAAGCTTTGCAGACTCAGCATCAGCGCCTCGCTTGATGGAAAACCTGTAAGCGCAAAAGCAAACGCAAAAATTCCAATTACCAGCAGCGCCGTACACAAAACGTTTCTGAGCCGAATCCCCCAGCCGAAAAAACCGCCGAGTATTAGCCTGCGCAGTCTGCCGGATTCTTTGTAGTCACGCATATGAAAGAATGCATGATCTTCCTCCCTTAAATGGCCAGTGTCCGCCAGCCAGTTCTTGAAACATGTATAAGCTTCTGAAAGCAAACGGCGATTCTCAACATCTGATGATCTGGCGTCAAAATTTGCCAACAAAGCAAACGGAGGAGGGCTCATGAGACGACGAATCGGCACACTGCCGTAGATCAACGAAACCGGGTCAAACCACGCCTGTGCCGCGTGAAATCGTGACATTTCAATAGCCGGGGTTCCATCCTCCGGTTTTTCCAGCTCCAGAATCCAAGACTGATCCACCGAAGTGCCAGACAGCCGGCAGCGTCCCCGGAGACTTTTGCCCGTCATACGGAGATTACGGCCAATCATGGAATCTTCTACCGCTATTCCCTTGGCCTCATCTTGAATCGACACTCGATTCATACTCAGATCTTTTGTCAGTTCACAATCTCGTACCGTAATGCTATTCGCCTTGATGTCTGCAAGCTGCAGTTGGCCCAGTGTGCTGCGGTGAACCTCCAGATCACCGTCGAGATCGTACCCATCGACACAAATACCGCCGCTAAACTCGTTCCGACTTAAATGCTCGGCATGGTAGCTCTGACGCCCAATGTAAACATTGTTCAGTCGAGGTTGAGTGTTAACGGGGGCATCGTCCTGTTTCGATAGCAGTTGTACCGGTGCGTCAAAGCTGCCATTCAGTGTCAGGCACCCCCTAAGTGTCATTTCATTCAACCAGAGCATGTCATCGCCGCCCCGGGTGCCAAACTCAATCAAAACAGATAAAGCCTTGATGCCACGAAATGAAATTCCGCCAGGGCCAGAAAAGTCACAGCCAAAAATGACCACACTGCCGTCAAGATTAGCCGACTTCAAACTGAAGTGATTTTCAAACTGACAGTTGAGACACCAAAAACTGCCCTCGAAACGGGCGCGTATCCATCGAAAATCACCGACGACTTTACAGTTAATCAATACCAGCGATCCAGGAATGTCCAGGTCAAATATTTCGGATCCGTTCAGCACCTTGTTAGCGACCACGGTAATGCCATTCGAAGCGTTAAGCTGGTCCAACCAATGGCGATCCGAAACCAATTGCTGTTCGGAATCACGACCGACCCCAGAGATGGCAATATTCTCAGCCTCACATTCCGCTATGACTTCGCGAACGACAAGCGTTTCACCGTCGCGGGCATCTCGCCCGAGACGAACTTTGAAAACCTGTCCCACCTGAACGGCAGGATAGCCCGCCTTTTGGAATGCGCGCCAATGGCTATATGCCAGCTGCTGCTCTTCAGTACACAACGCTAGGAATCTACCGGCCCTGGAATCGGAGTGAATAACTCTCGCTTCCATTATTTCAATACTCAAACGTCGAACTCCTGTCCCTGTTCCGCAAAGCCCGCAAAATCTTCCTCCACTTCCAGTCGATAATTCTCAAAGTAATCCTCGTAACTCATTAGGTACATACGTTTGCGGACCGCTTTTGGATAACATTCTCGAAGTTCCGTTAACGACGCATGCACTGGATTCCAGTTCGAGAGTGTACTGTCATGCAGAATGATTTTTGGATTGTATCGGCTGACAATATCTGGGATTGGTCGAGTATCGCCACTGAACAATAATCTTTGATTAATAAATAGGCCATAAGAGGGTTTATTCGGGGTATGCCGGTTCTGGAATAACTGCAGATCCACACCTTCAAATTCAAAGCCACTTTCATCGACTAGAACTATGTCAAAAAAATCACGTAACTCAGCTGGGCCTTCCCCTACTTGGCCCATCACACCCTTCAATGTGTGCATCCATAGCTCTTCATAGACTCCCGGAGGTAAATAGAGGGTAGGTTTAAACCCGTAGCTAAAGCGGCATTCATAGGCTAATCGTTCAAGCCCAAAACAATGGTCGGCATGAACATGAGTGATAAAAATGGCGTCAATATCCTGCGGGGTAAACCCACGGTCCCGTAGAGCGAACTTGATTGTGTATCCAGCATCAATCAACAGTCGGCGGCCATTGGCTTCGATCATCGCATTGTTATTCCAATGATTGATAGCTTCGGAGTGCCCCACACCTAGCATTGTTAATTTAGCTTCAGTCATCCACGTAGATTCCTTCACAACTGGACCGAAAGTCTTGCACTATGGGCTGCCCGCATTCGATCCATCGGAAAATTTGAAAGGGTTATGCTAGTTTCTATTTTCACTTTACAGTGTAACACCGTATAGAGCTGCTGAATTATCGAGGAGATAGCATGCCCAGCAACAGCCCTGAACAGATTCGCGAAATTCTCGAGACCGTCCGCACCATTGCCCTGGTGGGCGCCAGCGAGAAAACCAACCGCCCCTCCCATGAGGTGATGGAAAACCTGCAAGGCCACGGTTACCGGGTGATTCCGGTGAACCCGAGACTGGCCGGCCAGGAAATTCTCGGCGAGACCGTGTATGCCGACCTGGCCTCCTTGCCCGAGCCGGTCGACATGGCAGACCTGTTCCTGGCTCCGGAGCGCACCGATGCGGTGATCGACCAGGCCATCGAACAGAAAATCCCGGTGCTCTGGCTGCAGATTGGCGTGATCAACGAAGACGGTGCTGCCCGGGCGGAAGCCGCAGGGCTTAAAGTGGTCATGGACCGCTGCCCGAAGCAGGAAATTCCGAAACTGGGCATTGCCACACCCGCATCCGGCCGCTGATTCCCGCTCGAATCAAGAGGCCTGTCACAGTTTGGGCGAACGACTGTTACCCGTTTGCCCAGCCTGTCATAACCTAGCCTGCAGCGATTGTATCCGCACCCCCTTCGGGGGGTGATCCGTGGTCCCATAATAATCATAAGATTGGCCGAGCCATGTGGTTGAGAAGTATGCCGGGCAATGACACAGCCATGAAACCGATCGTGCGTGCTCTGATGAGCCCGGCGTTCCCTGTGCTAATTCTGATGGTCTTCCTGGCCGTCGGCTTCTGGCTGCGCAGCGGGCTGATCGAGGAAGACAGCCGTCACGTCCGTATTATCTTCGGCAGCCTGTTCCTGCTCGGGCTGCTCACCAGCCTGACCACGGTGCTGGTCCAGGCCATCCTCCGGCGCAACCAGGCCCTGCTGAAAACCCGTAAAGAGCTGGAGCGGGAGATCGACCAGCGCAAAGCCGTGCAGAAAGACCTGGAACGGCTGGAATCCACCGACACCCTCACCGGCCTGGCCAACCGCCGCTTCTTTATGGAAGACCTGGTCCATACCCTCGGCATTGCCGACCGGCAGATGCGCCAGGCAGCGCTGATCCTGCTCGACCTTGACCGCTTCCAGATGCTCAACGATACCCTCGGCCACCAGTTTGGCGACGAACTGCTGATTAGCGTGTCGGAACGGCTGAACCGCCTCAGCGACGAGCTGGTGCTGGTGGCTTATTCCGGCGGTGACGAGTTTATGGTGTGCCAGCAACAGGTCGACGATATCGATGATGTCATTCATCTGCTGGGGCAAATCAGCCAGTGCTTCCAGGAGCCGTTCGAGGTTCAGGGCGAACGCCACAGCATTACCGCCACCATGGGCGTGGCCTTGTATCCCCAGAGCGGCCTGGATGCCGACACCCTGCTGCGCAACGCCGACATTGCCCTGTACCGGGCCAAGGAGCAGGGCCGCAACACCTATCAGTTCTATATGGAAGGCATGCAGGACCGGGAGGTGATGCGGCTGGAACTGGACAAGGATCTGAGCCAGGCCCTGGCCAATGACGAATTCGTTCTGTACTACCAGCCCCAGCTCGACCTGGACTCCAACGAAGTGACCAGCGTCGAGGCGCTGATTCGCTGGCAGCACCCGCGCCGGGGCTTGCTGGCACCCTGTGAGTTCATTCCCCTGGCGGAGGAAAGCGGCCGCATTACCGAGATCGGCCGCTGGGTAGTCCTGGCCGCCTGCCGCCAGTTGGCGCGCTGGAAAGGCACGCCCTGCGAGAACCTCCGGATTGCCGTCAACCTGTCGGGCCGGGAGCTGGACGATGAGTCCCTGGTGGCCCATATCCGGGACACGCTGCTGGCCGAGCAGGTGGACCCGGCCATGCTGGAGGTAGAGCTGACCGAGGAGATTTTCATCCAGAATATCGAGCACAACCTCAATCAGCTGCGCCAGTTGCACCAGCTGGGGGTGCACCTGGCCATTGATGATTTCGGGGTAGGCTATTCGTCGCTGGGCTACCTGCGGGATTTCCCGGTGGATATGCTGAAGATTGACCGGTCGTTTATCACCGAGGTGACCAGCCGCCACGATGATGCGGTGATTACCCGGGCGGTGATCAACCTGGCGCACAACCTGGGCATCCGGGTGGTGGCCGAAGGTGTGGAGACCCGGGACCAGCTGAATTTCCTGCGCCGGCACCACTGCAACCTGGCCCAGGGTTTCCTGATCAATCATCCGGTGCCGCCGGAGGAGCTGGAGAGTTCCATCATGGTGGAAGCGCCATTCGCCCGCGAGCCGGCCATTTCCCGATTGTAATTGGCTGCCGCTGGCTGCAAACTTCCGGTAAATTCTTTTCGGGTGGTTGTTATGTCTGCCAGGTATCTGACTCCGGAGCAGGATGCGAAGCTTCGCCGCTGGGAGCGGTGGAATCGCAATTATTTTGTCTTCGCGTTTGTGGCGTTGATTGTGGTGCTGGTGTTCAGCAGTCAGCTGGGGATTTCTTCGGGCGATGACTGGGGTTCGCTGGGGGTGCTGCTGGCGTTGCTGGTGGCGCCGATTGTTGTGCTTCAGCTTCGGCTTCGGTGTCCAGCCTGTGGCGAGAAGATCGGTTGGCAGGCGAAGCTGATGGCGCCTGATCAGTGCAAGTCATGTGGTGTGTTTCTTCGCTCTAAAAATTCCTCTTCCTGATTTCCTTTTCTGAAACCTTTGACCTGTGAGTTGGTCACAGGTTTTACTCTTCTGTTGTGGATTTGGGAGATTGCCGTGTCGGTGTGGGTGGCGCTTCCGAAAACCGCTGTGAATACTTCCCTGTACGCTTGTCTCCGCCATCCATGGCTACGAACATTTTCGGAAGCGCCACCCACACCAACACTCCGAAGCATCTGAATAGGCCTCCCATCCACCCGAATGTTTATTGGGGGATCATGGCACCATGAAAGTCAAAGAAATCGCCACCGCCGCCGGGGTTAACCCGGATACCGTCCGGTTCTACACCCGGGAAGGTCTGCTGCGTCCTGTCCGCAATCCGGACAACAACTACCAGCTTTATGACGCCGAGGATCTTCGGCGGTTGCGGTTTGCCCGGAAGGCTCGGCAGCTGGGTTTTTCGTTGCCGGAGATCCGGCAGATTCTGGAGCAGGCGGATGATCATCATTCACCCTGCCCCATGGTGCGGGATGTGTTTACGCAGCGGCTGGCGGAGGTTGAGCGGGAGATTGCGGAGTTGCAGTTGTTGCGCAAGCGGATGGTGTCAGCACTTTCGGCATGGCAGGAGATGCCGGATGGGACGCCGGACGGGCATACGATTTGTCGGTTGATCGAGCATTGGGATGATCCTTCTGCCGGGTCTTGCTGTGGGAGTAGTGAGTGATGGGTGAAGCACCGGTTCTGAGAACAGCACTGTCGATTTCCGGGGCGTCTTGTCAGGGGTGTGCGAAGAAGATTCGCAATGCCCTGGAGCCGCTGGCCGGTAGTACCGAGCTGGTTGAGGTGAATCTCGAGGCACAGACGGTGGCCCTGCCTGAGGGTGTGGATGTGGCCGAGGCGGCGCGGATTGTGACGGAGACCGGGTATCCGGCAGAGCCATTGCCTGAGCCGGAGGCGGAGTCCGGCAGCTGTTGTGCGTCGAAGAAAGCCACGTCCTGCTGCAGCAGCAAGGCGCAGGAAGAAACCCACGAGCCGGATAAGCCGGCAGCGGTGGCGGCGACCGAAGCGGATGCCGGCGCCGATAGCGATGCGGTGGTGTTGGCGGTGACCGGGGCGACCTGTGCGTCCTGTGTGAATTCTATCGAGAAGGCCCTGATGTCGGTGCCCGGGGTAACCCACGCCCATATGAACCTGGCGGACAATACCGCCACCGCCAGCGGTGATGCCGATCCTCAGGCGCTGGTGCAGGCGGTGGAGAGTGCGGGTTATGGTGCCCGGGTGTTAGAAGACGCGGATGCCGCCGACGACCGCAAGCAGAAAGAGGACAAGAAGCAGTACAAGGTGCTGCTGGTGAAGATGGCCATCAGCCTGGGGCTGGGCCTTGGGCTGATGATCTGGGGCATGGGCTTCGGGTCGATGATGGTGACCGAGGCCAATCAGCTTACCTGGATCAACCTGGGTGTTCTCACCCTGGGGGTGATGATTGCCACCGGCGGGCATTTCTATACCGGGGCCTGGAAGGCGTTCAAACACCATAACGCCAATATGGACACGCTGATTGCCCTGGGTACCGGTACCGCCTGGCTCTATTCAATGGTGGTGGCCAGCGTGCCGGGGGCGCTGCCGGAGATGGCGCGGCATGTGTATTTTGAGGCCTCGGCGATGATTATCGGCCTGATCAATCTGGGCCAGGCGCTGGAGCTGCGGGCCAAGGGCAAGACTTCAGAGGCGGTGCGCCGGTTGCTGGATTTACGGGCGAAGACGGCCCGGGTGATCCGCGATGGCCAGGAACAGGACATTCCCGTTGAAGAGGTTGAGAAAGGCGACCGCATCCGGGTGCGCCCGGGCGAGAAGCTGCCGGTAGACGGGGTGATTGCCGAAGGCACCACCCGCATCGATGAAAGCATGCTGACCGGTGAGCCCATGCCGGTGGGCAAGGGCGAAGGCGATGAGGTCTCCGCCGGTACTCTGAACACCCACGGCTCGATTATTTATGAAGCTACCCGGGTGGGCAGCGAGACCGCGCTGGCGCAGATCATCAAGCTGGTGAAGAAGGCCCAGGGCTCGAAACCCGCCATTGGCCGGCTGGCAGACAAGATTTCTTCGGTGTTCGTGCCCACGGTGATGCTGATTGCCGTGGTGTCGGCTCTGGTCTGGTACAACGTCGGGCCGGAGCCGGCGGTGGTGCATATGATGGTGGCCGCCACCACGGTGCTGATCATTGCCTGCCCCTGCGCGCTGGGCCTGGCCACACCCATGTCGGTGATGGTGGGCGTCGGCAAAGCAGCGGAGTACGGTGCGCTGATTCGCCAGGGCGATGCCTTGCAGACCGCCGGCAAGATTGACCTGGTGATTCTGGACAAGACCGGCACCATCACCGAAGGCCATCCGGCGGTGACCCGGGTGCATGCGGTTGATGGCGATAAAAACCGGTTGCTGGCGCTGGCTGCCGGGCTGGAGCAGCATTCCGAGCACCCTTTAGCGGAGGCGATTCTGGCGCGTGCCAAAGAAGATGAGGTCTCCGTGGAAGCCGTCACCGGCTTTGAAGCGTTGAACGGTAAAGGTGTTCAAGGTGAATTTAACGGCGAAACAGTGCGCCTGGGTAACCGGCGCTGGCTGGAAGCCGAAGGGCTGTCTGTAGACGCCCTGAATGAAGCCGCCCAAGCCATTACCCGGGAAGCCGGCACACCGCTGTTCCTCGCATCAGGGCAACAAGTGCTGGGCGTCATCGGCGTGGCCGATGCCATCAAACCGGATTCCGAGGCTGCCATCCGGCGCCTGCACGACGCTGGCATCAAGGTGATGATGGTCACCGGCGATGTCGATGCCACCGCCCGCGCCATTGCGGCCAAATCCGGTATCGATGACTATCGGGCCGAGGTGTTGCCGGAGGACAAGGCCGAAGTGGTCAGCGAAATGCGGGGTAAAGGCTACACCGTGGCCATGGTCGGCGATGGCATCAACGATGCCCCGGCACTGGCGGCTGCGGACGTCGGCTTTGCCATCGGCACCGGTACCGATGTAGCCATTGAAAGCGCATCGATCACCCTGATGCGCGGTTCCCTGCACGGGGTGCCGGACGCCATCGAGATTTCCCGGGCGACGGTGAAGAACATTCACCAGAACCTGTTCGGCGCCTTCGTCTATAACTCCTTGGGTATTCCGGTGGCCGCAGGCCTGCTTTACCCTGTCTGGGGCATCCTGATGAGTCCGATCCTGGCTGGCGCCGCCATGTCGCTGTCTTCGGTCACCGTGGTGACCAACGCCAACCGGCTACGGCTGTTCAAGACCAGCCAACCCCAGGTATCAGCAGAGGAGCGGAACTGATGACAACATTTCTGGTCAATGCCGGTGGTCTCGCCCTGATGGCTGCCATTGTCTGGTGGTTCTGGCTCTCCGGCTCTAACTCGGACAACTCCGATCAACATCACTGAGGTAATCACCATGAGAAAACACACCCTTGCCCTCGGCCTGATGGCTGCCCTGGGATTCAGCACCACCGCCCTGGCCGGCGGCGCGGCCCAAAGCATTCACGTGTATAAATCCCCCACGTGCGGCTGCTGCGGAGACTGGATCGACCATCTGGAAGAAAACGGTTTTGACGTCACCGCCACCAACAGCGACGACATGGGCAAGATCAAAGCCGAAGCTGGACTGATTCCGGGCCTGGGCAGCTGCCACACCGCCTTTGTGGATGGCTATGTGATTGAAGGCCATGTACCGGCAGACGACATCAAGCGCCTGCTGGCCGAGGCCCCCAAAGCCACCGGCCTGAGCGTGCCCGGCATGCCGGCAGGCTCTCCGGGTATGGAAATGGGCGACCGGAAAGATCACTACAAGGTGATTCTGTTCAATGAACAGGGCCAGACCCGGATCTTTAATCAACACAACTGATGGTTCGCCCTTCGGGGCTGTGTCGGGCGCAGGTTGCACACCTGCGCCCGAAATCTGCCTATTTTTTCTACACGACAGCCCCGCACTGTTCTATGATGGAACATGGATTCAGAACAATACTGGCAAGGAAACATTTTGAGCCTCAAAACCCGCATTCTCGGGCTGGCTGCGCTGTTGATCGTCGCGGCAGGTACCGCTTCCTGGCTGGCCTACCGGGCGTTATCGGAAGACATTATTGAGCGCTGGGGCCAGCAGGTGGCCGAGATCCAGGTGCGCTACGACAGCGCCCGGCTGCTGCAGTCCCTGGAACGGGAAATCGGGCTGGCCCGGCAGATGGCCAGTTCCTCGGCCCTGATTCAGTGGGCCCGGTCACCGGAAGACCCGAAACTGAAAGCCCAGGCCATCCGTCAGATGGAGAGCTTCCGCAGCAACTTCCGCGATAACAGCTACTTTGTGGCGCTGCGTGGTAACGGCCATTACTACTACAACAACGCTGACAACGACTACGCCGGCAACCAGTATCGTTATACCCTGAATCCGGACAAGCCCGATGACACCTGGTTTTTCCAGCTGATCGAGGAAGGCCGGGATTTTCACCTGAACGTCAATCCCGACACCGAGCTGGGCGTTACCAAGCTATGGATCGACGCACTCATGCGTGACGAAGACAACAACATCGTCGGCATGGTCGGCACCGGCCTGAACCTGGACGACTTTCTGCAAGACATAGTCGATATCGGCCAGGAAGGCATCACCACCCTGTTCGTGGACTACAACGGTGCCATCCAGCTCTACCGGGATCGCAACTACATCGACTTTGCCACCATCATCAAACCGGAAGGCCAGAAGAACACCGTAGACCTGCTGTTCGACGCCCCCCAGGACAAACAGCAAATTCTCGGCATGCTGCAGCTTCTTAAACAGCGCAATGGCGAATACGGCGCGGTAGAAAGCGGATTCGTTACGGTGGACGGTCGCAAACACCTCGCCGGCGTAGCCTTTTTGCCCGCCATCGGCTGGTTCGAGATTACCCTGCTCGACCTGGATGCGCTGATTCCCCGAAGCTATCTCTGGCCGCTGATATCGGTGTTCCTGGTCAGCCTTCTGGTGACACTGGTGCTGTTCCACCTGATCATCCAGTCCCGTATCCTGCGGCCGGTGGTCAGCCTTGAGGAAGCCGTGCACCGGTTAGGGGACGGCCGCTTTGACCTGCCCTACCTGCCCAAGCCAGACAACGAGATTGGCCGCCTGGTAGACCATTTCGAGAAGATGTCCCATTCCCTGCGGGATACCACCCGCGATCTTGAGCAGAAGGTGGCGCAACGCACCGAGGAACTGCAGCGCCTGGCCCGGGTTGATGCCCTGACCGGCCTGAAAAACCGCCGGGGGCTCGACGAAGCCATGAATGAGGAGATTCAACGCGCTGAGAGGGAGCAAAAAGGCTTCGGCTTGCTATGGCTGGACATTGATCACTTCAAAGCCATCAACGACAGCCAGGGCCACCAGGCCGGTGACCAGATCTTGTGTCGGGTTGCACTCTGGCTGAAAGCGGCTGTTCGGCCTTATGACCACCCCGGGCGCTGGGGCGGTGACGAGTTCGTGGTACTGCTGTCACCGTGCGATGCCACCACACTGGAGCAGATTGCCTGCCGTATTCGCGCCGGTGTCGAGCGGGAAAGCAAGCGTAGCGGAACACCGGTTACCATCAGCGTGGGCGGCTATTACTGCCAGCCTGGTGAAGATTTCGATACCCTGCTGCGCACTGCCGACCGGGCCCTGTACGAAGCCAAGAAAAAAGGCCGGAACCGGGTCTGCATCCTCTCGCCGACGGGCGAAGCCTTTCATCCGGCCTGACAGATCTGACTCCCTCTGGCAGAACCGTTATACTCCGCTGCATCACACATTTTTAGCCAGGTTATTTCTCCATGCTCAATGCCGACGCTCTCAATCAGTTGCGCCAGCTGAAAACCGATATCAAGCAGAACAAGGTGGTCTTCCCGGGTACCGTCAAGCCCACCAACGGGCGCTTCGGCTTTGTGGCCCTGGACGAAGGACGGGACGTGTTCCTGCCGCCCGAGGAAATGCAGAAGGTGCTGCCCGGCGACCGGGTAAACGTTACCGAACAGGAAGTGGAAAAGGGCAAAACCCAGGGCGTGGTGGACGAGCTTCTGGAATCGCACCTGACCACCTTCGTGGGCCGTTACCTGATCAAGGGCAAGGGCCACTTTGTGGCGCCGGAAACCCCGGGCATCAACCGCTGGATCTTCATTCCGCCGAAAGAGCGCATGAACGCCCAGCCGGACGACTTCATCTACTGCCAGATTCATCGCCACCCGTTCAAGGACGGCAAGGGCCAGGCCAAGGTACTTCGGGTTATCGGCAAGGCCGGTGAGCCGGGCATCGAACGGGCCTTCACCCTGGCCAACTTCGACCTGGCCGACGCCTGGCCGGACGAAGTGCAGAAGCAGGCCGATGCCCTGGGCGAAGAGTCTGTTTCCGCCCATACCGATGGCCGCGAAGACCGCACCGCACAGCCCTATGTAACCATCGACAGCCCGGGCACCCAGGACATGGACGATGCCCTGATGGCCACACCCAACGCCACCGGCTGGACTCTGTCCATTGCCATTGCCGACCCGACGGCGATGATTGAACCGGGCAGCCCGGCCGAGGAAGAAGCCTTCAACCGGGCCACGGCAATCTACTTCCCGGGCGAGCCGCTGCCCATGCTGCCAGACACCATCAGCACCCGCCTGTGCTCACTGATGCCGGATGTACCCCGGCTGGCACTGGTGTGCGACCTGCAGGTGAACAACGATGGCAGCCTGGGTGACTACAGCTTTCACCAGGCCACGATCTGCTCCAAGGGTAAGCTCAGCTACGAGCTGGTCTCGCACCTGATTGAAGGCCGGGAAGACGACGACATCAAGGCCCTGCCAGACGCCGTGGCCAACAGCCTGGACCAGCTGCACCAGGCCGCCACCGCCCTGCGTAAATGGCGCGCCGAACACGCACTGCTGAGCAACGATCGGCCGGAATTCCGGCTGCGGCTGGACGAAAACAAGCGCATCCGGCTGATTGAGCCGGCAGTGCAGAACGAAGCCCACCGGCTGGTGGAAGAGTGCATGGTGGCGGCCAACCGCTGCGCCGCTGACTTCCTGAACCAGCAGGGCCAGGGGCTGTTTATCCAGCACCCGGGCCTGCGGGACGACCGCGCCGACAACATCCGCAAACTGCTGGAAGGCTACGCGCCGCACCTGGCTGAGCACGATGCCAGCACCGCCGAAGGCTTCAAGGCCCTGATGAAACACACCGAGCAACTGGAAGCGGAAGTACCGGTTAAATCCATTCTGTCCCGCCAGCTGGCCCGGGCAGAGCTGGGTTTTGAAGCCGCGCCCCACCAGGGTATGGGGCTGGCCGCCTACACCACCTTTACCTCACCGCTGCGCAAGTTCTCGGATTTCTATGTACACCGGTTGATCAAGGCCGCGCTTTGGGATTGCCCCATCAAGGCCCTGAACAGCCAGCAGCTGGAAGCCCTGCAGAATACCCAGTTCCGCGCTCGCCAGGCCGCCAATACCCTGGAAACCTGGCTGAAGGCCGACTACGCCAAGACCCTGCCGGAAGACCCTATGGAGGGCACCATCAGCCGCACCATGCCCTCCGGTTTCTTTGTGCGACTGGATTGCAACGGCCTGGAAGGCTTTGTCAGCTGCAAGGACCTGGACGGAAAGTTCAGCTTTGACCCGGTCACCCTGCGCCTGGTGCACAACAAGAACGGCCGCATCTTCCAGCTGGAACAGCGCGTAACCGTAAGCTTTACCGGGGTGGACGACGAGCGCCGGCAGATCAACTTCAAGCTGCTGAGCGCCGAAGAAATCCCCACGGGTACAGACAAAGAGGGCGACTGACGCCGCCCTCTTACTTACTTCTCCAGCATTCTGGACAGGCGCTCATCCTTGGCGCGCCAGAGTTCGCCCAGCCAGTCTTTCATATTCCGGCGGTGCTCGGCATCGCTGGAATAGTCCCGCCCTTTCAGGTGCTCGGGAATGCTCCGGGTACTGATATTCAGCTGGATCTCCGGCACCCGGCCACACAGGAAGTCCCAGAAGGTGGGCGCGCCGTTGGGGTAGGCAATGGTGACGTCGACCAGCGTGTCGATGGAGTCGCCCATGGCATCCAGCACAAACGCCGCACCGCCGGCCTTGGGCACCAGCAGGTGCTGGTAGGGTGATTTCTGTTTGTCGTGTTTGGCCTGGGTAAAGCGCGTGCCTTCGACAAAGTTCATCACGCTGACCGGGGTATAGCGGAACTTCTCGCAGGCCTTGCGGGTGGCAATCAAATCATCACCGCGCTTTTCCGGATGCTTGATCAGGTACTCCCGGCTGTAGCGCTTCATGAACGGGAAATCCAGGCCCCACCAGGCCAGGCCGATCACCGGCACCCAGATCAGCTGCTGCTTGAGAAAGAACTTCAGAAACGGCGCCCGGCGGTTGAATACCCGCTGCATGGCCAGGATATCCACCCAGCTCTGGTGGTTACTCAGCACCAGGTACCAGCTTTCACGCTTGAGGTTTTCCGCCCCGGTCACCTGCCAGCGGGTACCCTGGGTCAGTTTCATCCAGCCGGTATTGCAGGCCACCCAGGATTCCGACACCCAGATAATAGCCTTGGTGCACAGCACCCGGAAGCCCTTGTGGGGCACGACCAGCTTCAGGATGGCGGGAATGTAAAGCAGCAGGCACCAGAACAGGGTGTTGATGCCCAGCAGAATGGAATTGAGAATGCCGATCAGGGGCGCAGGCAGAAAACTCAGCATGGTAGTCCTGTTGTAGGTTGTTGGTTCCGAAGGCCTGCATCATAGCAATCACCGGGGCACTTGGGCAGTGGCCCGAAGTGACCATTGTGCCGGTCATCTGTGACGGATTTGCCATGGTGCCGGCACCACTGCCGCCCTATCCTTACTCCATTCCCTGAACAGCAGTCGATAATGGAAGGCCCATGCCCAGTGTTCTGAAAACGGTCCGCAATACCGCCTCCGGCCTCACCCGGCAGGGTGCACTCTACGCCGGCAATGCCTTTGACCGGGTGTTCCGCGCCGCCAGCCTGGTACAGGCCGGGCAAACCCCTTTCGAAACCCTGCACAGTGACGGCCTGGTGAGCCTGCGTTATTACCCGCCGCTGCAGGAAGACTTCATCGAGCTGGACGGCATGGTGATTCCGGTGGAACGGAAAACCCACCGCACCCCGATTGTGATCATCCCGCCGCTGGCGGTGAATATGCTGATCTACGATCTTTTCCCCCAGCGCAGCCTGGTGCGCTTCCTGCGGGCCAAGGGCTTTGAGGTATACCTGATTGACTGGGGCACCCCGAAGCGGGAGCACACCCACTACAACATGCACACCTATGTGGCCGAGTTGCTGCCGGCCTACCTGAACAGGGTGCGCGAACACAGTGGCGAACAGGAGTTGTCGCTGCATGGCTGGAGTATGGGAGGCATGTTTACCCTATTCTATTCCGCTTTAAGCAAAGACCAGCATATCCGCAACGCCATCGTGCTGGGCCTGCCCATCGACAGCCATGCCTCCGGTGCCATCGGCTGGATGTATCAGAGAATTGCCGATGTGGCGGGGGTGGTGCGCAAGCGCACCGGGTTCAAGCTGCATGACCTGAAACCCCACTGGTTCTACACACCTGGTTGGGCCAATACCATCGGCTTCAAGCTGACCAATCCGGTGGGCAGTGTGATGGGTTACTGGGAGCTGCTGGTGCGCCTGGGTGATCGGGAGTTTGTGACTAACCATGCCACGACGTCGGCGTTCCTGGACCGGATGGTGGCCTACCCGGGCGGGGTGATTCAGGACACGGTGGTGCGGGTGTGGATTGATAACCAGCTGGCGAAGGGGCGAATTCAGATCGGTGAGGATTTTGCGCGGCTGGAGAATGTGAATGCCAACTTACTGGCGATTGCCGGCCAGGAGGATACCCTGGCGACGCCGGGGGCGGCGAAGCGGGTGATGGATCATGTCAGCTCTGCGGACAAGACCTTCCGGGTGGCTCCGGGTGGGCATATGGGGATCCTGGCGGGGAGCAAGGCGCCTCGGGCTTCATGGTTGGAGCTTGCGGAGTGGCTTGCTGTTCGGTCTGACTGAGGCTTTTAGCTTGGGTGATGGCCGGCATGTGGCAGGGGGTAGGCCTTCCAAAAACCGCTCCTTCGGCACTTCCATGTGGCGCTTCTGCTCCGCCTCTCAGTGCTAATTGCTCCTGCGTCGCACAGAGAGTCCTGGGCAGGCCATCCCTGGCCAGCCCGTGAAGCGCTAGCGCGCTCCACCCATGGCTCCGCACATTTTTGGAAAGTCTCCCCCCTGCTACCTGCCTCCGCTGACATCTTTAGAGCCTTCCTGCTCTTCTTACTACCTATGGTTCTGGTCTTGCAACGATGACTTGGGGGCTTTCCTGCCCTACACTTCCATCCATGAAATCCATTGATATATTGAACCTGGACTTGCGGTCTCTGGTGACCTTTCTGGCTGTGCTGGACGAGGGGAGTGTTTCCCGGGCGGCGGTTCGGCTTGGGGTTAGTCAGTCGGCGGTGAGTCATACCCTGGACCGGCTTCGGCAGGCGTTCGGGGATCCGTTGTTTGTGAAGTCCGGCCGGGGGATTGTGCCTACGGACTATGCCTTGCGCACCGGGCCTCATATCCGGCAGTTGCTGGACGATGTGCGCACGCTGCCTTCCGGGCCGCCGTTTGATCCGGCGACGGCGGAGTTTACGTTTACCGTTGCCGCCAACGACTATCAGCGGGATTTGTTGCTGCCGGGGTTGGCCAGGATTCTGCGGGAGCAGGCGCCGGGGATTCATTTGCAGGTGATTCCCTCCGGTATTCCCAATGCCGATCTGCTGCGCAAGGACGCCTGTGACCTGGTGATCAGTCCGTTCGCGCCGGAGGCCACAGACATCATGCAGCGGGGCCTGATGGCAGACCGGATGGTGGTGTTCTATGACCAGAACGAACGGCAAGCGCCGGCGGATCTGAAGGAGTACATGGCCGCGGACCACATCACCGTGCTGTTCGCCACCGGCGAAAAGCCAGGGCTCGACAGCACCATGGAAGCCCGCGGCATGAACCGGCACAGCGCGGTGACGGTGTCCAACTTCTCCGGGCTACCGGCGTTCCTCAAAGGCACCACTCTCCTGGCCTCCGCCCCCGAACGCATGAGCAACGGCCTGATGCGGGACTTCGAGTACGTGCCGCTGCCGTTCCAGTACAACCCGTTTACCCTGCTCATGCTCTGGCACCGCCGCCACCAGACCGACCCCGCCCATCGCTGGGTTCGTAACCAGCTGAACTCCGTCGCAGCCACCATGAATGGGCTGAACAATTAATCAATCAATTTCATTCATGTATTGCATGAGAGCTCGGGCTGTTATTTTTGCGGGCATATCGTCCTAGACTTCCACTTCGCAATAGGTCGGCAGGTGTGGGGACGTCCTTCCGAAACACGCTCCTTCGGCACCCCTGCGGGGTCCGGCCCGCAATCACAGATTGCGGTCGCTCAGTTGTCGCATGAAGCTTCGCTTCATGAGCGCTCGGCTGAGCCCATGTGACGCTTGAGCTCCGCCATCCATGGCTCCACACAGTTTCGGAAGGACGTCCCCAAACCTGCCTCGCAAACATCATCATGGGCCCCACATAAACCATGCTCGCACTGACAAGTATCTGGACAACCATTCTGCTGGCGGCTGCCGTGGCTCTGGGCCCTATGGCTACGGACATGTACCTGCCTGCACTTCCCCAGATTGGCAGTGACTTTGGCGCTGGAACCGATCAGGTACAGCTGACCCTCAGCCTGTATGTTGTCGGGTTTGCTATAGCCCAACTGATTTGCGGCCCCTTGGCTGACCGCTTCGGCCGTAAGCCGGTCATGATTGGCGGCATGGTATTGTTCGCCGTGGCCAGCATAGGCTGCGCGCTGGCCAGTAGTATAGAGTCCCTGCAGATGTTCCGCTTTTTGCAGGCCTTGGGCGGCTCTGCCGGCCCGGTGCTGGGAAGAGCCATCGTTCGTGACGTCTATCAACCGAGAGACGCCGCCAAAATCCTGGCTATGCTGGGCGGCATGATGGCGCTGGCACCGGCAATCGCACCAACGTTTGGCGGGCTGATTGTCGCCCATATGGACTGGCACTGGATCTTTACGGTCATGGCCGGCTATGCCCTGATCATGATCGCCATCGGCATCCCCGAACCACTAAGCCAGAACAACCGTCAGCCTTTCCGCCTGGGCAGCCTGTTGCGTAACTACCGCAAAGTCAGCGCCGACATGACATTCGTAGGTTATACCCTCACCAGCGCTGCAATTTACGGCGGTATCTTCGCGTTCCTGTCCGGCTCAGCGTTCGTTCTCATTGATGTTCTGGGCGTGGCCCCGGAACATTTCGGCCTATACACCGCAGTGACTGCCGGCGGCTACCTGCTGGGCAACATGACGTCCATCCGGCTAACCAATCAGCTCCACCCGGACCAGGTCCTGCTCTACGGCCTGGTAACCACCGTAGCTGCGGGAATGGCCATGGCCTTACTGGCCTGGAACCAGATTTACAGCCCCTGGGCGGTCATCCTGCCCCAGACCCTGTTCATGGTTGGCACCGGCATGGTATTGCCCCAAACCATGGCCGGCGCCCTGGCCAACCACCCCACCATGGCCGGCTCCGCCTCTGCGCTTCTTGGCTTCATCCAGATGAGTGCCGCCGCCACCGCCGGTGCGCTCGTCGGCCATCTACACGATGGCACGCCACTGGTCATGGCAAGCATCATCGCCACCTGTGGCGCCCTGGGCTTACTCGGCTACCTGCTGATGGTGCAGCGTTACCCCGCACAGAGCTTTGAAGCCCAAGCTGCTGCAGAGTAGTTATTGAAAGCGTCCCCCAACCAAGCCCTCCCCCTTTCTCTAAACCCCTACAAACCGCATGGATGAAAACTCATCCAAACTAGGCTACATAGAGTAAGTACAAATTCCCGAAACCAATCAGCAAGGAGCAAACCATGGCGAACAACGTAACCCTGGACGGCAACCCCATCGAAATCGACGGCAAATTCCCCCAGCCCGGTGACAACGCAGCCCCGTTCACACTGACCAACAGCGGCCTGGAAGAAGTGAAACTCGATAACTGGGCCGGCAAACGCAAAATCCTGAACATCATCCCCAGCATCGACACCGGCGTCTGCGCCGCCAGCACCCGAAAATTCAACGAAAAAGCCGGCGGCCTCGACAACACCGTCGTCCTCGTCGTCTCCGCCGACCTACCCTTCGCCGCCTCCCGCTTCTGCGGCGCCGAAGGCCTGGACAACGTAGAAACCCTCTCCACCTTCCGCAACTACGCCTTCCAGCAAGACTACGGCGTAGCCATCCAGAACGGCCCCCTCGCCGGCCTGTGCGCCCGTGCGGTCGTGGTACTGGACGAGAACAACAAAGTTATCCACAGCGAACTGGTCAGCGAGATCAAGAACGAGCCGGATTATGATGCGGCCTTGAAGGTACTTTGATACCAAGCCGCACAAGACTTAACTGAACCAGTTTTTCGGAGACTGCTGACGGCTCTTTCCGAAAGTTTGGGCGTCCGGGCGGGGCAGGCTGTCCAAAAATGTGCGGAGCCATGGATGGCGGAGCAGAAGCGCCACAAGGATGTGCCGCAAGGAGCGGTTTTTGGACAGCCTGCCCCGCCCGGGCGCTTGCACCGGAAACCGACTACATGCACCGATAACCAGACCTGTTAGAATCCCGCCACACTCAGAACCAAGGCACCCAACTCGACGTGCACAAAAACCTGCAAAACGCCTCCCTGGGCCGCCAGCTCTACCACATGACCTGGCCCATGCTGTTCGGCGTGCTCTCCCTGATGACCTTCCAGCTCACCGACAGCTTCTTCGTCGGCCAACTTGGCCGGGACCCACTGGCAGCCCTGGGCTTCACCGTGCCCATGCAACAACTGGTCAGCGGCATGTACGTGGGCCTGGGCATCGCCACCACCGCCATCATCTCCCGAACCCTCGGCCAGGGCGAAGACCTGCGCGCCCAGCGCCTCGGCGGCCTGGTGATCGCCATTGGCGCCGGCCTCGCCCTGACGCTATGCCTGTCGGTCTGGCTACTGCAAAGCGTGATCCTCGACCTGCTCGGAGCCGAACAGGCCCTGCGCCCGGTGATTCGCGAATACTGGGCACCCTGGCTGCTGTCGGCCTGGACCGGCGCCATGGTGTACTTCAGCTACGCCGTATGCCGGGCCAACGGCGACACCCGCCTGCCCGGCTACATGATGATCATCACCAGCCTGCTCAACATCGCCCTTGATCCGCTGTATATCTTTGTCTTCGGCTGGGGTCTGCCCGGCGCCGCCTGGGCCACCATCACCGCATTCAGCGTCGGCGCCCTGATCATGTTTCCCACCTTACTCAAACGGGCCTGGCTGCGCTTTGACCTGCTCCAGCTGCAACTGGCCCAGGCTGTCCGCCAGCTTGGCGGCATCATGGCCCCGGCGATGGTCAGCCAGCTGATGCCGCCCACCTCGGCCATGCTGGCTACCGCCCTGGTAGCGAGTTTTGGTTCCGCTGCCGTAGCAGCCTGGGGCCTGGGTACCCGGCTGGAGTTTTTTTCCATTGTGGTGGTGCTGGCGCTGACCATGTCCATGCCGCCAATGATCGGGCGTATGCTCGGGGCCGGTGAGCTGGAGAATATCCGCAAACTGGTGCGTATTGCCGTGCGCTTTATCCTGGGCTGGCAGTTGTTTATCGGGCTGGTGTGGCTGGGCGCCTCGGGCGTGGTATCTACCCTGTTCAGCCCGGATGCCGATGTACAGGACACTCTGCTGAGCTATCTGTTGCGGGTGCCGCTGAGTTACAGCGGGCTGGGGGTGTGTATTCTGATGGTGTCGGTCAACAACGCCCTGGGCATGCCCATGCGGGCGCTGCTGATTTCCACCTTGAGGCTGTTTGCCTGCTACCTGCCGCTGCTTTGGATTGGCGGGCAGGTATCCGGGCTGACCGGCCTGATGACCGGCGCGCTGATTGGCAACCTGCTGGCCGGTGCCATGGCCTATAGCCTGTACCGGCAGGGTATGAACCGGCTGCGCCGGCCGGCCTGATGCAGCTCAGGCGAAGCGGGCGCGGAAGCTCTCGGGCATGGGGGTGACTTCGCGGGTTTTGTAGTTGAAGAACACAAAGCCGTATTTGGCCAGGGCAACGGGCTGGCCGCTGTCGGCCTTGGTCACCCGGAATACGAAGTCGCCGCCGTATTTGTTGAAGTCCATCAGGCCCACTTCAAAGCGCAGCATGTCCGGGTAGAAGGATTCGCCCTGGTACATGGTGGCCAGGTCGGTGACGATGATGCCTGAGCCATCCTCGCCGCCTTCTTCAACGCCGTATTCCACCAGGAACTGTGCGCGGGCTTCGGAGAGCATGGAGATCAGGGCGTCGTTACCCAGGTGGTTGGCGCCGTTGATGTCGGTGATTCTGACCGGCATCCTTGTTTCGAAGCAGAAGGCGTTATCCGGGAATTCGAGTTTGATTCTGGCCACGGCGGGGTTCCTTGGTTTGCGCTTTGGTGTTGGGGCTGCATCATACTCCTACCTTTGTCCCTTCTCATCCTGTGGGTTGTTCGGGTATCTTGCTTTGTATCCCTGCGCTTGATATTGCGGTGTAAGCGGCGATTGGCGGTAGGCCTTCCAAAACACGCTCCTTCGGCACATCCATGTGACGCTTGGGCTCCGCCATCCATGGCTCCGCACAGTTTTGGAAGGCCTACCGCCAATCCCCGCCCAGACCCCGTGCGCGCACCTTTTGATATTCAAAAACAAGAGTACGTTATGAACATTCGCCCTGCGGCCACCCTGGTTCTGACCCGAGATACTGACAACGGCATTGAAGCCCTGCTCCTGCAACGCAGCTGGGAAGCCATTTTCATGCCGGGGTATTTTGTGTTCCCCGGCGGGGCGGTTAACGAACAGGAGCCGGAGGCGCGGGCGCATTCGATCGGGATTGAAGATGCCGACATCAGCCAGACCATGAGCCTGGATGAGGGCGGCGCGGATTACATGTTGGCGGCGGTTCGGGAGTGTTTTGAGGAGGCGGGTGTTCTGCTGGCCCAGGATGGCTCCGGAAAGCTGGTGGATTCCGGTCATGCGGTGCATGGTGAGCGGTTTGCGTTGTTCCGGGAGGAGGTTTCGCTGGCGCAGTTGTGTGAGAAGCATCAGCTGACGTTGCCGCTGGACCGGTTGGCGTATCTGAGCCACTGGGTGACGCCGCCGGGGCCGCCGCGGCGGTTTGATACGCGGTTTTTTGTGGCGGTGGCGCCGGAGGGTCAGGTTGCCAGTCATGATGGCACCGAGACCATTGACCATGTGTGGATTTCGCCGGCGCAGGCGCTGGAGGAGCATCGGGGCGGGCAGCGGTTGTTGGGGTTGCCGACGATTCGCACGTTGCGGGTGTTGTGTGATTTCAGCACCACCGCCGAGCTGATGCGCTATGCCCACGCCAATCCGCCGGAGGCATTTCCGACCGACCCGTGGCCGGCACTTCGCAAGGGCCAGCCGGTGCTGCTGGAGCCCAATGCGCCGGCCTATGACGAGGCGGTGAAGCTGGACCCGGAAGGCGAAGGGTCCACCCGGGCGGAGATTGTTCCGGGTGAGCCGGTAGAGGTGGCGGCCGGGGTGGTACGGCTGACGGCGCCGAATCCGGGCATGATGACCGGGCCGGGTACCAACACCTACATTCTGGGCCATGAGCGGTTTACGGTGATCGATCCGGGGCCGATAAACGAGGCCCACATCGAGCGGATTCTGGAGCTGACCGGCGGGGTGGTGGATCAGGTGCTGACCACCCATACCCATATGGACCATTCGCCGGCGGCCCGGGTGCTGAAGGAACGTACCGGGTGCCGGGTGTTTGGCTGGCCGGCACCGGATGCGCCCAGCCACGACACGGCGTTCACCCCGGACGATGAACCGGGGCATGAGGACCTGATTGTTACCGAGGCCGGGGTTCTGAAGGTGTTGCACACGCCCGGCCACGCTTCGAACCATCTTTGTTTTCTGTTGCTGGAGCAGGAGTTGCTGTTCGCCGGCGACCACATCATGCAAGGCTCAACGGTGGTGATCAATCCGCCGGACGGCGATATGAAGGCGTATGTGGAGTCTTTGTACGAACTGCTGGAAGAGCCGGTACGGTTTATTGCCCCCGCCCACGGCTTTCTGATGGGCCAGCCGGAGGCGGTGATTGATTATCTGATCACCCACCGGTTGTCACGGGAACACAAGATTTTCCGGGCGCTGGAAGCCCTGGCACCGGTTTCCCTTAAAGATCTCACCGCCAAGGCCTATGACGATGTACCCGCGGCCATTCATGGCCTGGCGGCCCGTTCGGCCCTGGCGCACCTGCTGAAACTGGAGGCCGAGCACAGGGCATTCCAGAAGGATGAGCTCTGGCACACCGTGCACCCGGCCTGACCAGCCGGGTTACTTCTTGGCGATCACCCAGACGGCGTGAACAATACCCGGGATATAACCGAGCAGGGTGAGCACAATGTTAATCCAGAAGTGCTTGCCGATACCTACCTGTAAAAAAACACCTAACGGCGGTAACAGAATCGCAATCAGAATTCGCAAAAGGTCCATACAGTTATCTCCCTGGTCAGCGTATAACGGTTCATATCATTGCAAGATAGCACTGTTATACACAACAGGCCGGCCAATATCCGGCCCTGAATCATGAAAGTGGCATTAAAGCTTCGTCACAGCGGTATTCATGACACCCCGCGGGCCCTATGCTTGGGCCGATTGGTCAAGGTACTTGAGGACTTATGCTGTTTCCCAAACGCGACTACTCCGCAAACCGCACCCTGCTCACCTGTTTTTTGCTGGCGCTGGTGCCAATGGGCGCTGGTGCTAATGCCGGCAGCTCTCCGACCGGTGCGGCGATGCCGGCTCCACTGATCGCGCAGCTCGCGGAAGATGAAAATGTCGAAGATGTGGTTCAGTCCGAGCCGCGCAAGATTGCCCCCAACGTCGACTTGAAGAAAGTGGCGCCCATGCCGGAACCGGAGCCAGAATCGGAATCGGAACTGGCGGGGCCCGAACCGGTACCCTCGGAAACCTTCACCCTGCTGGGCAAGGAAGTCTTGCCCGGAACCTCTACCCGCTTGGCATGGTCCCCTAATATCCAGATTGCCGGGCTGTCCCAGACCACGCCGGTTCTGGTGGTAAACGGTGCTCACACCGGCCCCACCCTGTGCCTGACCGGCGCGATTCACGGTGACGAACTGAACGGTATCGAAATTGTGCGCCGGGCCATGTACGACCTGGACCCGGCCAAGCTGAGCGGCCGCGTGGTGGGGGTTCCCATCGTCAACCTGAGCGGTTTCCAGCAGGGCAGCCGTTACCTGCCAGACCGGCGAGACCTCAACCGGTACTTCCCCGGCCGCCCCGACGGCACCCTGGCAGACCGGATTGCCCATTCCCTGTTCACCGATGTGATCGGCCACTGCGACATGCTGGTGGATATCCACACCGGTTCCCTCAAGCGTACCAACCTGCCCCAGCTGCGGGCCGATATGAACAACCCGGAAGTGGCCGAGTTCACCCGGGGCTTTGATCGCATGGCGGTGGTGCACAGCAGCGGTTCACCGGGCATGCTGCGCACGGCTGCGGTTAACGCGGGCATTCGCGCGGTAACTCTGGAAGCGGGGGAATCGCTGCGCATACAGGAACACCAGATTGAAGCCGGCGTAAACAGCCTTAACAGCCTGATGGAAAAGCACGGCATGATTTCCCGGATGTTTGTCTGGGGCGATCCGCAGCCGGTTTACTACGACTCCACCTGGATTCGCGCCCAGCATGGCGGCATTCTGTTCAGCGATGTGGATCTGGGTGACCGGATTTCCGAGGGTGAAATCCTCGGCTACGTGGCCGACCCGATCACCAACGAACAATACCCCATCCGCTCGAATTCCAACGGCCGGGTAATCGGTATGGCGGTAGACCAGGTGGTGATGGCCGGCTTTGCCGCCTACCACATTGGTACGGAGGCAGAAGTCCCGGGAGAGTAGTATGCTAGGCGTTTGATGCACTGATCCCGAGGACTCCCCGTGGCTGCAGATAACGCCGGCATGCTGTCGAAAATTCCAGGCCTGGCCTATATCGGCCTGGTGCTGACGCCGCTGTTCTGGGCCGGCAATGCCGTGGTCGCCCGGGCCACCGTGGAACACATTCCGCCCTTGTCTATGTCGTTCTGGCGCTGGGTACTGGCGCTGGCCATTATCCTGCCGTTCGGCTTACCCGGCATCTGGCACCACCGGCAGATCATTCGTCAGCGCCTCGGGTCCATGATTGCACTGGCCACCTTCAGCGTTGCCGCTTTCAATTCCCTGCTCTATGTCGCGGCCATGACCACGACAGCCACCAACATCGCGCTGATCAACGCCACCATTCCGATTTTTGTCGCGCTACTGGCCTGGCTGTTGTTGGGTGACCGGACCCGCCCGATTCAGATACTGGGCATTGCCATGGCCCTGGCCGGCATTCTGTGCGTGATTGCCCGCGGAGATCTGTCGGTGCTGACCGGCCTGCAGGCCCAGCCCGGAGACCTGGTAATGGTGGCGGCGGTGTTCAGCTGGGGCGTGTTCTCGGTGCTGCTGCGCAAACACGTCGTGCCCCTGCCGGCGCTGACCTTTCTGACCGCCCAGATTCTGCTGGGCACCCTGGTCATCCTGCCGTTCTATCTCGGGGACCTGCTGTGGTTCAGCGGTGGTTTCGAACTGTCCGGAAGCACCGCCCTGCCGCTGGCGTTCTTTGCCATCTTCCCGGGCATTCTGGCCTACGCGTTCTGGAACCACGCGGTGCACGAAATCGGCCCGGCCAACGCGGCCATTTTCATGTACCTGACGCCGGTTTATGCCTCTGTACTGGCGGTTGTTTTCCTCAGGGAAAACCTCAGCCTGTTCCATCTGCTGGGTGGACTGCTGATACTCGGAGGCCTGATACTGGCGACCCGAACCGGCCGGCGCCTGCACCGCCAGCCTGTCACTGCACTGGATAAAGGAGAGCCGAATGACTAGGCAGACCACCTCTGCACATTCCTGGCCGGCCATCATTGCCCTGATGCTGGCCGCTCTTTCCCTGAACGTCGCGGCAGCCCCCTGCGACCCGGACGAGTCCAAATGGGTGCCCTCCCGCTATTACCCGGCCGGAGCCGTGGTTCACCATGACGGCGAGTGGTACCAGTCCCGGGAGCTACACGAGGGCCTGGAGCCAGGCATTACTTTTGACTGGAAACAGCTGGATTCCGCACCGGAATGCTCCGGCGAGGCAGCTCCCCCGGCCCCGATCGACAAGTCCGACGCAAAAACCGGGCAATCTGCTCAGGCAGGTACGGTCACTGAAAGCCCGGATTCACCAGCCCCGGAATCGTCCAGTGACAACGAACTGTGCGAGCAGCCCGACCAGTGGCTGTTCTCAGAGAGCTACACCGTGGGCAGCGAAGCCAGCCATGGTGGCAAGATCTGGAAGGCGATCCGCCCGACCAGCGGCGATATGCCCGGGATGAATACGCCGCCGCGCTGGCAGCTGGTTGAAGATCACTGCGCCCTGGAATCTCAACTGCCCTGACCGGGCCGCTGAAGGGCCGCCTCAATACGGTCTAGGATCTGCGCCAGTACCGCCCTCGGGCAGCCGATGTTCAGCCGCATGAAGCCACTGCCCTGGCTGCCGAAACTGAGCCCCGGATTGAGGCCGACCCCTGCTTGCTGCACGAAAAAGCGTTTCAGGGCCGTGTCGTCCAGCTTCAGTCCCCGACAGTCTAGCCAGATCAGGTAGGTGCCCTCCGGCGCCGAGGTGCGGATGCCCGGCAGCCGGCGGTTAACTTCCTGCACCAGGAAATCGCGATTGCCCTGCAGATAGGCCATCAGATCATCCCGCCAGGGACCGCCATGGCGATAGCCTGCCTCGAACCCGGCGATGCTGAACGGGTTGCACTGGGGCAGGTGCAGCCTGTCGAACACCGATTTCATGGCTTTGCGGCGCTCCGGATCCGGAATCACCAGGGCCGACAGGCCCAGACCCGGCATATTGAAGGTCTTGCTCGGCGCCACCGCCGTAATCAGCGCATCATCCCCGTCGGCCAGGGTCGCCAACACCCGATGAGCGGGCTTGTCAGGATAGGTAAGATCGCAGTGAATCTCGTCGGACAGCACCACCAGGCCATGGCGGCGCGCGATGTCCAGCACCTGAACCAGCTCCGCCTCGCGCCAGACCCGCCCTACCGGATTATGGGGTGAACACAGCAGCAACACTTTAGCCTCCGGCCGGGCGGCGCATTGCTCCAAATGCTCCAGATTCATGCGGTAGTCACCGGTTTCGTCTGCCACCAGCGGATTTTCAATCACGGTCCGGCCGGTATCCCTGACCGAGCTGAAAAACGGCGGATACACCGGTGGCTGGACAATCACGCCTTCTTCCGGTTGGGCAAAGGCCAGGCATGCGGCATTCAGGGACGGCACCACACCGGGCGCCATGACAATCCAGTCTCGCTGGATGCTCCAGCCATGACGGCTCTCAAACCACTGGATCATGGCCTCATAAAGGCTGTCCGGGAACAGGGTATAGCCATACACCGGATGCTGCGCCCGCTCGGTCAGGGCACGGGTAACCGCTTCCGGAGCCGGGAAGTCCATATCGGCGACCCACGCCGGTATCACATCGTCACGGCCGAATACTGCCTTGCGGGCATCGAACTTGACCGAGCAGGTGTGTTCTCTGGCAATGGGCTGATCGAAAATGCTGCCGTTCATGGGGGCTCCGCTTGCTGTCTTCGTGAGAACGCTATTGTGGTGGCCTGGTGCCGGCGCCGCAACCGGCGGGTTGGCTCCGGCTTTGGTCGAAGAGCCACGAATTTCGCTTGCCCAATCCACCCGATACTTGCGAACCTAACGGATTAATTGCCTGCGTTGACCAAAACAATAATCGGAGCCCTTCCATGATTGGCCAGATTCTATCCACCATGCTGCCGGTATTTCTGATTGCCGGCTGCGGCGCGTTGTACGGGCGTTACCGGACACCGGATATTCAGGGCCTGAACGTGCTCAACATGGAGCTGTTCGTGCCCATGCTGGTGTTTGCGGTACTGGCCGACCAGCAGGCACCCTTGCAGGATTACGGCTGGTTGGCACTGGCCGCCACGGTGGTGGTTCTGGGTTCCGGCGTAATTCTGTATCCGGTGGCAAAGCTGCTCAAGCTGAACCTTAAAACCTTCCTGCCACCGATGATGTTCAACAACTCCGGCAACATGGGCATTCCGATTCTGGTACTGGCATTCGGGGATGCAGCGCTGCCTGCGGCCATCGTGCTATTCATTGTGGAAATGCTGCTGCACTTCTCGGTCGGTCTGTACATGCTGGACCCCCACACCTCCATCATCCGCCGGCTGCGGCTGCCCATTGTGTTCGCCAGCATCGCCGGCCTGGCGGTGAATCTCAGCGGTGTTTCCCTGCCCGGTTGGCTGCTGGAAACCCTCAATATGCTTGGCGGTGTGTGCATTCCACTGATGCTGTTTGCCCTGGGCGTCCGCATGCTGGATGTGGACTTCAGCGACTGGAAGCTGGGGCTGATCGGCGCCATCGCCTGCCCCGCCAGCGGGCTGCTGCTGGCCTGGCCGATGATTGCCATGCTCGACCTGCCGGGCCTTCAGGTAGCCAGCCTGTGGGTGTTCGCGGCACTGCCACCGGCGGTGCTGAACTACATGGTGGCAGAGCAGTACAAGCAGGAACCTCACAAAGTGGCATCGCTGGTATTATTGAGCAACCTCGGCAGCCTGGTGGTAATGCCGGTGGTGCTCGGGCTGGTATTTTCCGCCGGCTACGTATAACCGGGTTTCAATGCACGATTTCGATTTACCAGGTACGGTATTCCATGTCTGAAGCAGTAGCGGTTGTTCGCGCCTCCCGCCCCAATTTCCTGGTACTGGCACCGCTGTGTGTCGGGCTCGGGCTGGCCGTGGCCTGGCAGCAGGGTGAACCACCTGCCTTGCTGGATACCCTGCTGGTGTTCATCGGCGCGGTTCTGGCCCATGCCGCCGTTAACCTGCTGAACGAGTACGAAGACTTTGTCTCGGGCCTCGACCTGACCACCAGCTGCACGCCGTTTTCCGGCGGCAGCGGAGCCCTGCCGGAAACTCCGTCGGCGGCCAGAAGGGTGCTCTTTGCCGCCCTTGGCACCCTGGCTCTGGTGATTGCCATTGGCCTGTACTTTCTATGGCTGCGCGGCCTGCCCATGTTTGTGCTCGGCGCCGCCGGCGTAATGCTGGTACTCACCTACACCCGCTGGATTACCCGCTCCCCCTGGCTGTGCCTGCTGGCCCCCGGTATCGGCTTTGGCCCGGTGATGGTGCTGGGTGCACTGATTGCCCTGGGCGCCCGTCTGGATGCCACCGCACTGGTGTGCGCCGGCGTCGCCCTGCTGCTGGTGAGCGAGCTGCTGCTGATCAACCAGATCCCCGATGCCGAGGCCGACCGCAAAGCCGGCCGCCGGCACCTGGTGATCACCCTGGGCCCCCGCGCCGCCAGCAAGCTGGTCGCAGCACTGTTGTTGGGCAGCTTCGGGCTTATTGCCACTGCCGCCTGGCTCAACCTGATACCAGCCTGGAGCCTGCTGGCGCTGCTGCCACTGCCCATTGCACTGTGGCTGAGCCGGCAACTGCCAGCGTGCCTGGATAACCCCGCCGCGCTGAATCAGGTACTCGGTGCCAACGTCGCCGTACTGCTGTCCACCCTGGCCTTGCTGGTGCTGGGCATCAGCCTCTGAAAGCCGGTGGTTTCACTTGCAACTGACTGATCTATAGCCGATGGTTAGGGGCAAACATTTTGATATGGAGATCTGTTGATGAGTGTCCTGCTTCTGGTTCTCAGTGCCCTGGTGCTGATCTATTTCAGTATCGGTGGCAAAACCGCCGCGATCGTGATGTCCGTCACCACCCTGATCGGGGTCGCTAACGACGATTGGCACATCCTCAGCTTTCTGGTTGGCGGTATCCTGCTGGCACTGGCCCTGTTGATCACCCTGCCCGGAGACCTTCGCCTGGACAAGTTCAGCCGGCCATTGCTGGGCTGGGTCCGCAGCCGCTTGCCCAAGCTGTCGTCCACCGAACAGGAAGCCCTGGCCTCCGGCTCTGTAGACTGGGACGGCGAACTGTTCTCCGGCAAGCCGGAATGGAACAAGCTGCTGGACGCCGCCCCCGCGCACCTGACCAGTGAAGAGCAGGCATTTCTCGACGGCCCGGTGGAAGAACTGTGCCAGATGCTGGACGACTGGCAGATCACCCACGAACACTACGACCTGCCCGAAAAAGCCTGGAAATTCATCCGTGAAAACGGCTTCTTCGGCCTGGTCATTCCCAAGGAAGACGGCGGCCTGGGCTTCTCCAACACCGCCCATTCCGAAATCGTGATGAAAATCTCCACCCGCAGCGTATCGGCGGCAGTCACCGTGATGGTGCCCAACTCCCTCGGCCCGGGCGAGCTGCTGATGCACTACGGCACCGACGACCAGAAGCAGAATTACCTGCCGCGCCTGGCCGGTGGCGAAGAGATTCCCTGCTTTGCCCTCACATCGCCGGTGGCCGGCTCCGACGCCGGCGCGATTCCGGATAAAGGCATCGTCTGCAAGGGCGAATGGAACGGCAAGGAAGTACTGGGCCTGAAGGTCACCTGGAACAAGCGCTACATCACCCTGGCCCCGGTGGCGACCCTGATCGGCCTGGCCATCAAGGTGTATGACCCGGAAAAACTGCTGGGCGGCGACGATGACATTGGCGTGACCTGTGTGCTGGTACCCCGGGATACCGACGGCGTACACGCCGGCGCCCGCCACCTGCCCATGAACACGGTATTCATGAACGGCCCCACCTGGGGCAATGAAGTCTTTATTCCCATGGAACAGGTCATCGGCGGCCAGGACATGCTCGGCAAGGGCTGGAAAATGCTGCTGGAATGCCTGTCCATCGGCCGCTCCATCTCCCTGCCAGCCCTCGGCACCGGTGCCGGCAAACTGGCCAGCCTGGCTACGGGGTCGTACGCCTACACCCGGGAACAGTTCGGCCGCTCCATCAGCCAGTTTGAAGGCGTGCAGGAAGCCCTGGAACCCATTGCCGGCTACACCTACATGATGGACGCAGCCCGCCTGCTAACCGCCGGCATGCTGGACCGGGGCGTACGGCCTTCCGTGCCCTCTGCCGTGCTGAAATACCGCAACACCGACCTGATGCGGGAAGTGATCAACCACGCCATGGACGTAGTAGCCGGCCGCGGCGTGATTACCGGCCCCCGCAACTTCCTGGCCCGGGCCTACCAGGCCGTGCCCATCGGCATTACCGTGGAAGGCGCGAATATTCTGACCCGCAGCCTGATGATCTTCGGCCAGGGCGCCATCCGCTGCCATCCGTTTATCGTCGAAGAAATCGAAGCGGCCGGCATGGAAGACGAAGACAAGGCTGCCAAGAAATTCGACGGCATCTTCTACCGCCACCTGGCCCACACCACCCGCAATGCCCTGCGTGCACTCGTGCTGGGCCTGAGCAAGGGCTGGCTGGAAACCGCGCCACGCCACGGCGACATCGAGAAATACTACCGCCAGCTGGGCCGTTTCTCTGCGGCCTTCGCCCTGATGACCGACGTCACCCTGCTTACCGTCGGCGGTGGCCTGAAAGCCCGCCAGCGCCTGTCTGGCCGCATGGCCGACTGCCTGGTGCAGCTGTACTACGCCACGGCGGTGATCAAGCAATGGCACGAAGAAGGCTACCCGGACGATCAGCGAGACCTGGTGGAATGGTGCCTGCAAACCTGCCTGCACGACCTGCAGAACTCCATGCGCGAAGCCATCATCAACTTCCCGGTCCCGGCCCTGCGCTGGCCGCTACGGTTGCTGGTGTTCCCGCTCGGCGCCACCGGCCTGAACGGCCCGGATGACAAACTCGGCGCGAAGGTGGCGGCGACCATTGTGAAAGACACGCCGGTACGCCAGCGCATCAGCCGGGGTACCTTCATCAACATGGATCCGGACGATCCTCTGGGGCGCGTTCTGAACGCCTACAAGCTGGCCAACGAAACCGCCGACATGCGCCAGCGCCTGCACGAAGCCATCCGCAGCCGCGACGAAGACGAGCTGGACGGTATCGCCCTGTTGATGGGGCATCAGCGCAAGGAGCTGGTGGACTGGGCCTGTGCCCAGGGTATCGTAACAGCCGACGAGTGCCCGAAGCTGGAAGAAGCCCTGACGGCCCTGTACGACGTGATCCGCGTAGATGCGTTTGATGCTGATGGCCTGAAAGCACTGGCTAAAGCGGCTACCGGTAAGCGTAAAGTTGTCGAGCGGTCTTCGGAGTAGGATTACTTGTTTTAGGTGGAGGTCAAACCTTGGCGGGCAGGCCTCCCAAAAACCGCTCCTTCGGCACATCCATGTGGCGCTTCTGCTCCGCCATCCATGGCTCCGCACATTTTTGGGAGGCCTGCCCGCCAAGGTTCTCCCCATGCTTTCTGCAACCCTCCACATAAATCCCGGCGCAACCACGCGAACTGCACAAGGCATAGCTGAACAGGGCGGGCGAGCCTTTCCAGAAATTTGTGGAGCCATGGATGGCGGAACATAAGCGCCCATGGAAGGCTAGAGCGCTTTCTGGAAAGGCTCGCCCGCCCTGTTCAAAGCACCGAAGCAGCAGGCTAGGAGGATCACTCCCCCCGAAGCCCACCCCGAATTGCCTCGTCAACCAACCACCGGCGTAACGTCTGAATCCCACGTTCCCGCCGGCGGCTGGTTTTCCAGGCAAAGTAGAACTTATCGCCGGTCACCACCGAATGGGTCGGTAAACGAACGAAGTCTTCGGAATCCTTCCGGGTACTCAGCATATAGTCGTTGGTCAGGGCGATTCCCTGATGGAACCGCGCAGCTTCCAGCGCCAGCAGCATGTGGCTGAAATGCTGAACACGGGCAGCAGACGGCAACGGCTGCTCCACATCCCGAAACCACGCCTGCCAGTCACCGGCGGGTTTGTCGAAGATGCTGTGGGTCGATAACAACGGAAAGCGCGCGATATCCTCCGGCGACACCGGACTCTCATCCCGCCCCTCCGGCTCTGCGTCACGCCCCAGCTCCCGCCGGATGCGCTGCCAGTAATCCTGGCTGCACACCGGAAACAACCGCTCCGTGTACAAATGCTCATAGCTGTAGGCCGGCGCCGTGGTGTGGATGGTGATAAAACAATCCGCCACCCGATCCGACAACACCGGGTTCTCGCTGCTCATCTCCAGAGCCAGGTCGATCTGCGGGTGCAACCGCTGCAAATCCGGCAACCGCGGCACCAGCCAGCGCACCGCAAACGAACTGAACACCGACAACCGCAACCGGGACTCCTCATGCCCCAGTAACTGCTCACTGGCCCGTTCAATCTGCAACAGCGCCGACCCGACCGCATCAAAATACTGCCGGCCTTCGTCGGTCAGCGTCACCGCGCGACCGGAGCGCCAGAACAGCCGTTCGCCCAGATAAGTCTCCAGCTGTTTGACCTGGTGACTGACTGCACTCTGGGTGATCGCCAGTTCCTCGGCGGCAGCCGAAAAGCTGTTCAGCCGGGCGACGGCTTCGAATACGGGGAGGGCTTTCAGTGGGGGTAGTCTCATTGACGCCAGCTATCTATTTTTCTAATGACTGTTCAATAATGATCATTTTATCGGATAGTAGCACTTCATTAGACTCACCACAGAATTTCGCGGATCAGTCCGGGTTGTCCCTCCGAAAATGTTCGTAGCCATGGGTGAAGGGCGAAAGCACTTCACGGGCTGGCCAGGGATGGCCTGCCCAGGACCCTCTGCGCGACGCAGGAGCAATAAGCGCAGAGGGGCGGAGACAAGCGTACATGGATGTACTCGCAGCGGTTTTCGGAGGGACAACCCGGACTGATCCTGCCACCAAACTATGAAGGCTGGATAAAGGAAGGAAACACCAAAGTGTCAGGCAAAACCGTCAACAGCGCCATTCTGCTGCTGGTCATCGGCAACGCCATGGCCATACTCTCGGACGTCTTCATCAAACTGATGGACCCCGGCGCCCCCGTCTTCCAGTTCGCCTTCCTGCGCTGCGTACTCACCCTGGTGTTCCTGCTGCCGCTGGCCCGCAAACTCGACACAGGCAACCTCTTCGGCGGCCTGAAAGTCCACGCCATCCGCGCCCACATCCACCTGGTCGGCATCGTATGCATGGTGATCGCCCTCACCAACCTGCCGCTGGCTACCGCCAACGCCCTGTTCTACGCCGCGCCGATACTGGTGATGGTGCTGTCGGCCGTATTCTTCCGGGAAAAACTCACGCCCCTGAGCGTCACCGCCGTGTTCAGCGGCTTTGCCGGCATCATCGTGATACTGCGCCCGGTGGAGTTCAACTGGGCCGTCATCGCTGCCCTGGGCTCGGCCTTTGCCCTGGCCATCAACGCCGTCATGGTGCGCCAGCTGCCGAAAGAACAAACCACCGTGCACAAGCTGTTCCTGAACTACCTGCTGATCATACCGGCCGCAGCCGCACTGGCATTCTGGGAAGGGGCAACGTGGAACCTGCAGATCCTGGTCAGCGCCGCCGGCTCGGCCCTGTTCATCCTGGGTTACAACATCACCGTGTTGCTGGCCTACCGGCAGGTGGATGCCAACCAGGTCACCAGCGCCGAATACACCGGGCTGATCTGGGCGGTGGCCATTGGCTGGATCTGGTTTGGCGAGGTGCCGGACCTGTGGTTCCTGGCCGGCAGCATGATGATCGTGGTGCCGCTGGTACTGATCGGCCTGCGGCACCGGAGACGGCGTTCACCAGCCCGGGGCTTTAACCCCGCCAGCCGGGAAACACTGCAGAAAGAGCTGGAACCCGGGTTCAGCGGGTCTGCTCAATGATCGCCTGGGTATCGCGGATAATCCGCGCTACCCGATGCTCCGGCGCCAGACGGTCGTCGTAGCCGTAGCTGGTGCGGTATCCGTTCCGGTGATCGTCACGATACCGGTAGTGATCGTGGCGGTCCCGGTATTTTTCCCGGTATTTCCGGAGCTGCTTTTCGCGGTACTTTTCCTGTTTGTAGCGCGCTTTTTGCCGCTTTTCCCAGTATTTTCGATCATGGTCCCGGCTGTAGTGCCGGTCGCCGCGATGATCGCGGTCCCGCCATTCCGAGCGCAGGTACTTCTTCTGATGCCCCGGTGGCAGCGCCTTACCCCGTTCCAGCTGTTTCTGGATGCCCGGCGGGTGGCCGTGGCCACGGTAGCCGTCTGCCTGTGCCAGGCCGGCAAAGCCCAGGGCGACAATCAGGGTACTGCTGATCAGTAGTCGTTTCATGATGACTCTCCCATCTGTTGACCGACTGAAACCATGCTATACGGAAACTTTCCGTGAAGCCTTGCCGTCAGATTACCGAACAGAAGGGTGTTGTCAGCGCCCGAAGGGCGAATTTGCACAAGCTTTACACCGGTTGACGTTTAACGGTCCTTAACCGCGACAGGTTCGCTGCCAAGCAGGTGCGTTTCTATCGCAAAGGTATGCACACAGTCGTCGCCCAATGCCCGCAAAGACTCCGCCAGCCGCAGCAGATACTCGGAATTCGGGCCACTGGGCCCGGCGGCAGCGGCAATCTGGGCGGCGATATCCGCTTCCGGGGCCTCGCCCAGAAACGCCTCGTTATCCTCCGTGGCGATGTACACCAGCCCCTCGGCGTGGCTGCCGTCGTCGAAGGTCATGGTGGTACTGAAGCGCAGGTAGCCGTTCTTTTCCCGCACATCCAGGTACTCGAACACATTGGGCGATACCCGGTAGGCCATGCCTTTGCATCGTGCTCCGGGCTGCTCAATCAGGGTGACCACCCGCCCCGGTGCTTCCGGTGTGCCCCGATGGTCGTGGGAACCCTGCCAGAACCGCCGCGCCCAACCGCGAATAGTAGCCGGGCGTTGTTCCAGAAACGGGAAATCCACCTTGTAAATCAGCGAGCCATAGCCAAACAGCCATACCGATTCGATACCCTCAAAGTTGTACCGGGCCCGATTGTGGTCGATAGTATTAGCAGTCATTCCTGTCCTGACATATCCGGGAGACGTTTCAATTGCAGGTTTTTCATTCAATCCGGCTGGCGCTTCTGGCCAGCTTTGCCGGCTGGCTCATCCAGTGTCCGGTTAGCGCAGCCGAGCCGGACAGCCAGCCAATCCCCACCTACAGCGCGGTGGTTCAGGATATCGATTACTATCCCATCTACAAGGCTGATTTAGCCAGTAACGAGTATTCCGGTTACCTGCGGGACCTGATGGATGCCTTTGCTGCGGCCGAGGGTATCCGCTTCGAGTACACGGTGCGGCCGGTGCGCCGGATGATCTGGGAGTACACCCGGGGCCTGTATGACTTCGCCCTGCCCGATCACCCCAACTGGAACAAATCCGAAAAACTGGGCATGGAGCTGAGCTATTCGCCGCCGCTGCTGCACTTTGCCGATGGCCTGTACGTGTTGCGGGAAAACGCCGGCATCACCCGGGAGCAGATGGCCGACTACGGCACCATACACGGCTTTACCCCGTGGAAATTCCAGGACCGGATCGACCAGGGCAATGTTGAACTGATTACCGCGTCATCGCCGGAAAACCTGGTGCTGATGGCGCTGGCCGGTCGGGTAGAAGTGATCAACCTGGCGGCGCCGGTGGCGGAGTACCATTTCCGCAACCTGGACGCGACAGGGCGCTTTGAAACCGCGGCCCACCTGCTGCCGGTCAGCCTCAGCAGCTACCATCTGTCATCTGCCCGGCACCCGGACATCATCAACGCACTGGCCGATTTTCTTGAGCAAAACCCCGAAATCCCACAGCAACTGCAGGAAAAATACCGGTTTCCGGCCTTACCCTCAGGCGACTGAGGCCATAAACCCGGCAATACCGGTCAGAACAATTTCCGCCGCCATGGCCGAGAGAATCAGGCCGCTGATCTTCGACATGATGTTCAGGCCGGTCTTGCCCAGGGCTTTTTCCAGGTAGCTGGACAACCTCAGCAATACCGCCAGGATCAGCAAGCCGGACACCAGCCCCAGCAAACCGCCCGCCACTTCCGGCACGGCCTTGAGTTCCGCCCCGTAAACCAGGATGGCACCAATCGTTGCCGGGCCGATCATCACCGGAATGGCCAGGGGCACCACGGCGATGTCATCGCGATCTTCGTCCGGCAGGCCGGTGGCGTGGTTGCGGGTGCCGCTGTTCACCAGGCTGATAGCGGTGAGGAACAGCAGGCTGCCGGCCCCGATGCGGAACGAGTTCAGGGTAATGCCGATGGCATTGAACAGCAGCGGGCCGGCAAAGAACAGGATCACCCCCAGAATAAACGCCGACACACAGGCCCGGCGGATGATCGACGCCTTCTCGGCTGCCGGTAACCCCCGGGTAAGCGCCAGGAACATGGTGACCACGAAAAACGGCGCCAGCAGGAACAGGAAGCGAATGGTGCTGCTGAGGTAGGTCGAGAAAAACGTTTCAAGCATTGAGGCAAATCCGGCACAGGTTTAAAGCCGGTAAGCATAGCGCCGGTTTGCCGGTTCTGCCGTAAGGAAGAGAACCTATGATGGGTGTTCAGCGCTTCTTGATGGATGGTTTGCGGGGCTTTCCGGGTTTCGACGGTTTGCCCTTCGGGCCGGAGCCGCGTCCACCCGCTTTCGGACCGTTACCGGGCTTGCCGCCCGGGCGCTTTCCGGGCCCGCTGCCGGGGCCTTTGCGGCCTTTGCCTGCGGGGGCTTTTCCGCCAGGCTTTGCTCCGGCCCTGGCCGGCTTACCACCAGGACCCGGGCGGCCACCCTTCGCTGCGGCAGGCTTTTTACGGGGCTTGTTACCGGCCGGCTGCGAGGCCTCCGACGACGAATCCCGGATGGCGTCGAACAGCACCGCCAGTTCCTGTTCAGTGAGATCCCGCCAGGCCCCAACCGGCAGCCCCTGCAGGCTGACGTTCATGATCCGCACCCGCTCCAGCCGAGTGACCTCGTAGCCAAAATGCTCGGCCATGCGGCGGATCTGGCGGTTCAGGCCCTGTACCAGGATGATGCGGAACACAAACCGGGAAACCTTCTCGACCTTGCAGCGCTTGGTCATGGTGCCCAGGATTGGCACGCCGTTACTCATGCCCTCGACGAATTCCCGGGTGACCGGCTTATCCACCGTCACCAGGTATTCTTTCTCGTGGTTATTACCGGCCCGCAGGATCTTGTTCACCAGGTCGCCGTTACTGGTGAGGAAAATCAGCCCCTGGGAGTCTTTATCCAGCCGGCCGATGGGGAAAATCCGCTCGCTGTGGCCGACAAAGCGCTGGATATTGTCTTTCTCGGCGCTGTCGGTGGTGCTGACGATGCCCACCGGCTTGTTCAGGGCGATAAAGACCAGATCTTCTTCATCCCGGGGTTCCACCACCTGGCCGTTCACCTTCACCACATCGCCCGGCAACACCTGATCGCCCACCTGGGCCCGGCGGCCGTTGATGTGAACATTACCCTGCTCGATGTAGCGGTCAGCATCCCGGCGAGAGCACATGCCGCTCTCGCTGATGTATTTGTTCAGTCGGGTGGAGGTTCTGGTGTTCATGGAGCCCTGCCGGATGCCTGGAAATGGGATAACTCACGGTCGAATGCGGGCATCATCCCACCGGGTGGCCGCTACGGCAACCGGCAAACCGCGGTTCGCCCCCGAACTACCCCAGCATTATCTGGAACTTACACCAGCATTAGACTAAAGAATTAGGTAGTTTCACTAACACTGTTAAGCATGCTTTCTTGTTTCGCTGTTAGAATACGGCGCTTTTCTGTTCGCCCCATTGCCGACAAGGTCAGAAACCGGGGCCGTTAACCGCATAACAAGAGGTGGATCATGTCGACCGAATCCAGGATTCGTTGCCCAAAACTTAGCAAGCGTATTATGAGTGCCCGAGACGCTGCCAGCCTGATCCCCTCCGGCGTGAACGTGGGCATGAGCGGCTTCACCGGCGCGGGCTACCCGAAAGCCGTGCCCCAGGCCCTGGCCGAGCACATCCGTGACCACCGCGCCCGTGGCGAGAACTTCCGCATCAGCGTATGGACCGGTGCCTCCACCGCCCCGGAACTGGACGGCGCGCTGGCCGAAGTGGACGGCATTGAAATGCGCCTGCCCTACCAGAGCGATCCCACCTGCCGCCAGAAGATCAACGAAGGCAAGATGGAATACATGGATATCCACCTGTCGCACGTGGCCCAGCACGCCTGGTCCGGTTTCTTCGGCAAGCTGGATATTGCTGTCATCGAGGTGGTGGGCATTACGGAAGATGGCCGGCTGATTCCGTCGTCATCCATCGGCAACAACAAAACCTGGATTGACCAGGCCGACAAGGTCATCCTCGAAGTTAACCACGGCCAGAGTGCCGGCCTTGAGGGCATGCACGACGTCTATTACGGCACCGCATTGCCGCCGCGCCGCAAGCCGATTCCGATCACCAAACCGGACGAGCGCTTTGGTGAGAAGTACCTGATGTGCCCGCCGGAGAAAGTGATTGCGGTAGTGGAAACCAACTCGCCGGACCGCAACTCCCGTTTCAGCGACCCGGACGAAAACTCCCGTCGCATTGCCGGCCACCTGCTGGACTTCTTCGCCAGCGAAGTCGAAAAGAAGCGCCTGCCGGCCAACCTGTTGCCCCTGCAATCAGGCGTCGGCAACATTGCCAACGCGGTGATGGCTGGCCTGAACGAAGGCCCGTTCAACAACCTGACTGCCTACACTGAAGTACTGCAGGACGGCATGCTGGAGATGCTGAAATCCGGCAAACTGGCCAAGGCCTCAGCCACCGCCTTCTCCCTGAGCCCGGAAGCCAACCAGGAACTGGCCGACAACATCGATTTCTACCGGGACCGCATTGTGCTGCGGACCCAGGAAATCAGTAACCATCCGGAAGTGATCCGCCGCCTGGGCATCATTGCCATGAACGGCATGATCGAAGCCGACATCTACGGTAACGTGAACTCCACCCACGTGATGGGCACCCGCATCATGAACGGTATCGGCGGTTCCGGCGACTTTGCTCGTAACGGCTTCCTGTCGGTGTTCATGACCCCGTCGACCGCCAAGGGTGGCTCTATTTCCACGATTGTGCCGATGGTGTCCCACGTGGACCACACCGAACACGATGTGCAGATTGTCGTGACCGAACAGGGCCTGGCCGACCTGCGAGGCCTTCCGCCCCGCCAGCGGGCGCTGAACATCATCGAAAAGTGTGCGCACCCGGACTTCCGCCCGCGCCTGCGGGACTACTTCGAACGCGCCTGCAACAGCGGCCGCGGTATGCACACCCCGCACTTGCTGGAAGAAGCCCTGAGCTGGCACCACCGCTTCGAAGAAACCGGGCAGATGTAACCCGGTTTACAGGGCCAGCCACTGCGCTGGCCCTGTTGCAATGGTCAGCCGGCCAGCGCCGGCTCGCCACCCTGCTCCACTACCTCTGCTGCTTCACACACATACTGCTCGGCATCAAAGAGCCGGGTCTGCTGCCGGAACTGCCAGGTAAAGCCCGGCCACAGGGTGGTGTTCTTGCCGTTCTCGTTCACGTACCAACTCTTGCAGCCGGTCTGCCACACGGAATCGCCGAGCTTGGCGTGAATCGAGGCGTTGTACTGGCTGAAGGCATCGTCTTTCACTTCCACGGTTTTCCAGCCCCGGTGCTGCATTTTCTTCAGGGCATCCAGCACGTACTGAACCTGGGATTCGATCATGTACACCATGGAGCTGTGGCCCAGGCCGGTGTTCGGGCCCATCAGCATAAAGAAATTGGGGAAGCCGGCCACCGTGGTGCCCTTGTAGGCTTCCGCACCCTCGCGCCAGGCATCGAGCAGGTCCTGCCCGCCACGGCCGAAGATCACGCCCCGGGGAATCGGCTCCTGGGCCTTGAAGCCGGTGCCGTACACGATGCAGTCCACCTCACGTTCAGTGCCGTTGTTATCCACAATGGTGTTGCCCTTCACTTCACGGATGCCATCGGTGAGCACATCCACGTGATCCTGGTCCAGGGCCGGGTAGTAGTTGTTGGAGATCAGCACCCGCTTGCAGCCGAAGTGGAAATCCGGCGTGACTTTCTTGCGCAGCGCCTTGTCCTTGATCTGGTTGCGGATGTGGCGGCGGGCCTGCAGTTCACCGATTTTCAGGATGCGCGGGTTACCCACAAAGCCCAGCACCCGGGCTTCCAGCATCCAGTAAATGCTCTGACGGAACGCATTCAGGGTTTGTGGGAACCGGCGGAACATGGCCCGCTCCAATGGCCGGATTTCCCGGTCAGGCTTGGGCATGATCCAGGGCGGCGTGCGCTGGTACAGATCCAGGTGGGCCGCATTCCTGGCAATCTCCGGCACAAACTGGATGGCCGACGCGCCAGTGCCGATAACGGCCACCCGCTTGCCCCGGAAATCGTATTCGTGATCCCAGTTCTGGGAGTGGAAGCGAGTGCCGGTGAAAGACTCCATACCCTTGATGTCCGGGTACGCCGGCGTGCTCAGGCCGCCCATGCCGGACACCAGCACCTCGGCGTGCAGTTTGCGGAATTTGGGCAGGGTTTTGTCACTGCGATCCAGTGAATCTCCTGGCTTGAGGCCCTGCTTTTCCATATAGGCCCAGAGTTCGGGGCTGTCGCAGGTTTCGATGGTCCAGGCACCGGTTCTTTCATCCCAGCGGGCACCGGCTACGTGGGTGTTGAGCTGGATGTGCTCGATCAGGCCGTACTTTTCCGCGCAGTGGCGCAGGTAGGCTTTGATCTCCGGCTGGGTGGCGAACATCCGGCTCCAGTTGGGGTTCTGTTCGAAGGAGAAGGAGTACAGCGCAGATTGCACGTCGCAGGCACAGCCGGGGTAGTGGTTTTCGTGCCAGGTGCCGCCGATGTCGTCGCTTTGTTCAAGGATCACAAAGTCGTGAAATCCTGCTTCCTTGAGTTTGATGGCCATGCCGAGGCCGGAGAAGCCGGTGCCGATGATGGCGATCTGGGCGGTTTGTGTCATTGCTGCACTCCTGTGTGGCCTGTTTGGGCCTTGCCTGTTGTTGTTTCGGTGGTCATCATGACCGGTAGACACATGTATACCGCCATGAGTAGACACTTGTATACTCCGGTTCGGGTGTTTGGCCTTGGGTGACAGATTGTTGGCCTGTGTGGCCGCCGGCTTGGGTGATCGGGTTCTTTTGGCCTCTGACCTGGGGAGGCTGGTTGGTTTGGGGGAGGCTGTCCAAAAACCGCTCCTTGCGGCAACCCTTCGGGGTCCGGCCCGCAATCACAGATTGCGGTCGCTCAGCTGTCGCATGAAGCTTCGCTTCATCAGCGCTCGGCTGAGCCCATGTGGCGCTTCTGCTCCGCCATCCATGGCTCCGCACATTTTTGGACAGCCTCCCCCAAACCAACCGTTAAGCTTCTGTGGCGGCCGTCTCCCAAATGCTGAATCTGAGAAGGCATGCATACTCACTGTTAGAACGGCCGGGCGGTGGGCCTTGTTCACAGACTGTTGAAGGCCAGGGACGGCCTGAAACAAGCGCACATGGATGTGCTCGTAGCGTGTCTGTGAACAAGGCCCACCGCCCGGCCCAGCTCCAGAATATGAGGCTTAAATGGACACACTGGCCGGCGGAAAACTGAAACTGGTTCAGGCCGCTCTGCGGTTGATTACCGAAACGCGGAGCCTGACGTCGTTGGGGCTGCGGGAGCTGGCTCGTGAGGCGGGGTTGAATCCGAATACGTTTTACCGGCACTTCAAAAGCCTGGATGAATTCGGGCTGCAGGTGCTGGGGTATATCGCCGAGGATATGAAAGCCGGGGTGCGGCAACTGCGGCAGATGGCGGATTCTTCCGAGCAGGCGTCACACGATACCGTTACCTTTGTGTACCGCTACTTCCTCGCCAATCCGGCTGCCACCACCGTGGCTGTTCGCGAGCTGCACGGGCCGTCGCCGGTGTTGCGCCGGGCTTTGGAAGCGCAGCTGGATGCCAGTGCCCGGGAGATGGCGGAGGATATTCTGGAGCGGGGCCTGGTGCCGGGGGTGGACGCCGCGGTGGTGCATGAGATTTCCCACATGACCATTCGCTACATCCTGTTCCGGGCTATGGATTACATCGAGAAGCCGGAGCAGCGGGAGCGGATTCAGGTGGAGACAGAGCGGTTTATCAACCGGCAGTTCCGGGGTGCGCTGCTGGAGGGGGTTGAGGTGGAGAATCTCCTTGCGCTGCAGGTACAAAAAAGCCGCGGGGCCTGAGCAGGCGCCGCGGCAAGCAGGATCGAAGGAGTAGTTCGATCAGTAAAGTTTGGCCAGGGATTTCTTGGCGAAGGCTTCCACTTCGTTCAATCGGCCCTCTTTCACTTTCACCAGCCATTCCGGGTCTTGCAGCAGGGCGCGGCCGACGGCAATGAGTTCGAATTCGCCGTTGGTCATGCGCTCAACCAGCTCGTCGATGCCGGACTGTTCCACGGCATCTTTCTTGCTGGCGAAGGTGCCGCTGATGAAGTCTTCGGTCAGGCCCACACTGCCAACCGACATGGTCGGTTTGCCGGTGATCTTCTGGGTCCAGCCGGCCAGGTTCAGATTGGAACCTTCGAACTCCGGTTCCCAGAAGCGGCGGGTGGAAGCGTGGAAGATGTCGACACCGGCATCCACCAGCGGCTTCAGGAACTGTTCCAGCTGTTCCGGGCTGTCGACCAGCCTGGCTTCATAATCCTGCTGCTTCCACTGGGAGAAACGCAGCATGATCGGGTATTCCGGGCCGACGCGGTGGCGCACTTCTTCTACAATTTCCACCACAAAGCGCAGGCGGTTTTCCATGCTGCCGCCGTATTCGTCGTCGCGTTGGTTGGTGCCTTCCCACAGGAACTGGTCCAGCAGGTAACCATGGGCACCGTGGATTTCCACGCCGTCAAAACCGAGGGCCTTGGCATCCTGGGCAGCATCGCCGAAGGCTTTGATCACATCCTGGATGTCTTCCTTGCTCATCGCCTTGCCGTTGGGCTTGCCCGGGGCAAACAGGCCTGAAGGGCTGTAACCGGGAACAGACGGATCCGGCTCGATACCTTCTTTGCGCACCGCGCCCACGTGCCACAGCTGCGGGAAGATGGCCCCGCCGGCTTCGTGCACGGCATCAACCACCTGCTTCCAGCCCGCCAGGGCTTCGTCGCCATAAAAGGCCGGTACGTTCGGGTAACCGTTGGCCGCCGCGTGGTTCACTACGGTGCCCTCGGTAATGATCAGGCCAACACCGGCTTCGGCACGGCGGCGATAGTAATCGACCACATCCTGACCCGGTACGCCGTTGGGTGAGAAATTGCGGGTCATCGGAGCCATGGCTACGCGATTGCGCAGCTTGAGGTTGTGAAGTTCAAACGGCTCAAACAAAGGACCAAGATTCATACTCATGTGATGTGCAACCTCATTAATTTGGTTTCGTAAAGCAACCCTATTCAATCCGGTTTCAAAATGCAACCCTATTGGGTACACTCCCTGACATGGCCAGAAAACGTTTTGATGATTCCAGTTGCTCCGTCGCCCGCGCCCTCAATGAAGTGGGCGACTGGTGGTCCCTGCTGATTGTGCTGCATGCAATGTACGGTACGCGACGGTTTGTGGACTTCCAGCAGCAGCTGGGCATCGCCAAGAACATCCTGTGCGACCGCCTGGCCAAGCTGGTGGATAACGAAGTGCTGCGCAAGGAAGACGTGGGCGAGCACGGCTCCCGCTTTGAATACCGCCTGACCGAAAAAGGCCGGGACCTGTTCCCGGTGGTGGTGGCCCTGCGCCAGTGGGGTGACAAGTGGAACCCGGCGCCAGACGGCCAGCCGCTGGACCTTCGTGACCGGGAAACCGGTCAGCCGATAAAGGCGGTCACGGTGCAGAACGCCGAGGGCGAGCCTCTGAGTATCCGGGATGTGTTGGTGGTGGAAGACCTGGAGAAGGCCAGCAACCAGGGCTGACTATACGCAGGGCCCGAAGTACCCCCGTTTTTTTGAGTTGGGTCAACCGTGCCGCCGAAGCCTGCCGGGGTGACGCCCTTAATTGTCTTAAATCAAGTTTTCCCTTTCCCCAGCGATTACCCTCACTCCATTGACTTTTAATAAGTGAGGAAATGGCTATGTCTCGTACTTTCAAACTCGGTGTTCTGGCTGCGGCCGTGATGGCTGTTGCTCCGGCTGCTCAGGCCTTTGAAGCCGGCGATTTCATTGTTCGCGCAGGTGCGGTGCACGTGGCGCCGGATGATTCCAGCGAAGTCATTACTGTAGGCTCTGTGGCGGCCCTCGGTGCGGACGCCCGTGTTGCAGTAGACTCCAACACACAGTTGGGTCTTCGTGGCACCTACATGTTCACAAGTAACCTTGGCTTGGGTGTGCTTGCGGCAACGCCATTCAAGCACAACATCAGTGGCGCTGGCGACATTGCAGCCTTGGGTGACATTGGTGAGACCAAGCAACTGCCACCAACTATTACCCTGCAGTACTACCCGATGAAGAGTTCATCTGCTGTACAGCCCTATGCGGGCGTAGGTGTTAACTACACGACTTTCTTCGAAGAGAAGACTGTTCTGGGTGAACTGGATCTGAATGACAGCGTGGGTGTCGCAGTAGAGTTCGGGGTGGACTACATGCTGAGCGAGCAGTTCGGCTTGAACGCCGCAGTCTGGTGGGCCGACATTAATACCGATGCACAAGTGACTCTGGCAGACGGCGTAACCAAAACCGACAAATTCGAAGTAGAAATCGACCCAATGGTCTACATGGTAGGTTTCACCTACAAGTTCTGATCCACGTACCCCCGGCAGTCCCTGGTCTGTGGCTGCCGGATGGTGCGTTCTCCTGTGCGGGGCTGTGTTGCAGCCCCGCTTTTTTATGCCTGGAGAACCGGGTTATCACGCGCTCTGGCGCTGGGCCGGGCGGCCGGTTCTGCCCTGCCCCTGGCCACGGCCTTGTCCTTCGCCCTGAGCACCACGTCCGCGGCCACCACTACGAGCAGCCGGTTTCGGGCCAAAGCTCTTGCCAGCGCCACCCTGCGGGCGACGGCTGCGGGCCTTGCTCGGGTCTGCCTTGGCCTTGGGCTTCAGCGGCAGGTTGTTCTTCGGCTCGAAGCCTTCCACTTCCTTGCGCGGCAGCTGCTTCTTGATCAGCTTTTCGATGCCCGCCAGCAGTTTGCCTTCGTCGGCACTCACCAGCGACAACGCATGGCCACTTTCGCCGGCGCGGCCGGTACGGCCGATGCGGTGCACGTAGTCTTCCGGCACGTTCGGCAGTTCAAAGTTCACCACCTGGGGCAGCTGTTTGATGTCCAGGCCACGGGCGGCGATGTCAGTGGCAACCAGCACGCGCACTTCACCGGCTTTAAAGTCTGCCAGCGCACGGGTACGGGCACCCTGTGACTTGTTGCCGTGAATGGCGGCGGCGGTGATGCCGTCTTTTTCCAGCTTCTGGGTCAGGCGGTTGGCGCCGTGCTTGGTGCGGGTGAATACCAGCACCTGGTCCCAGGCGTTGTCACGCACCAGCTTGCTCAGCAGCGCGGTCTTCTGGCTCTGGTCTACCGGGTAAACCGACTGCTTCACCTTCTCGGCGGTGGTGTTGCGGGCAGCCACTTCCACCTGTACCGGGTTATCCAGCAGGCCCTGGGCCAGGGTGCGGATTTCGTTGGAGAAGGTGGCAGAGAACAGCAGGTTCTGACGCTTGGCCGGCAGCAACGCAAGGATTTTGCGGATGTCGCGGATAAAGCCCATATCCAGCATGCGGTCAGCTTCGTCCAGTACCAGGATTTCCACTTCGTTGAAGCGCACAGCGTTCTGCTGGTACAGGTCCATCAAACGGCCCGGTGTTGCCACCAGTACGTCCAGGCCCTTGCGCAGCTTCATCATCTGCGGGTTGATCTTTACACCACCGAAAACCACGGCGGCCTTGGTGGGAACGTATTTGCTGTACAGGTTCACGCTGTCGTGTACCTGCGCGGCCAGTTCACGGGTAGGTGTGAGAATCAGGGCGCGGGGGCCTTTGCCGGTGCGGGGGTTTTCCGCCAGGCGCTGCAACAAAGGCAGGGTAAAACCAGCGGTTTTACCGGTGCCGGTCTGGGCCGCGGCCATTACGTCCTTGCCAGACAAAACGGCAGGAATCGCCTGCAGCTGAATGGGAGACGGGGTTTCATAACCCTGATCGGCGGTGGCACGGACCAGCTGCTCGGACAAACCGAGGGACGAAAAACTCATATAAGGTGTACTCTTGATTGATTCTGCCTCCACGAACACCGGATGCGGCGAATGCGGGCAGATGCCATGAACATTCATGGAATAAAAGACGACTACGGTCACGCGCCGGGTTCGGGGTGACGTCCTCTGACAGGTCGTATGGATGGTTCGCAAAGCGGCCGTTGGCCGGAAACTGCGGAATCCCTAGAGGCAGGATGCAGGCACGGTAACAGAGCACCCGGCAAATAGCTATAGGTGGTTTTTATTAGCAGGCTTTCATTTATGCAAAAACATGGAACTCCCATGAATGTCTCCGGTCACTAGCCGCCGTATGCCAATAAAAACCCACAGGATTCCGGAGATTCCATGCTCAGCGTAGGCGTTGGCCCCCTCAGCCTGTCCATCGGGCACCTGCTTCTGGTGCTGGCCTTTGTGGTCGCCCTGATTGTAGGCGCCCTGACCGGCCGTAAAAAAAAACCCCGGTAGCCGGCACCCTGGCCGACATCTTCCTGGTCGCCATGGTCAGTGCCCGTATCGGCTTTGTGGTGCGTTACTTCGGCGAGTACCAGGGCGACTGGCTGGGCATGATCGACATCCGCGACGGCGGTTTCGATATGGTGACCGGCCTGGTTGTTGCCCTGGCGTTCACCGGTTACCTGATGTGGAAACGGGCCGCCATGCGCCGGGCACTGGGCTCCGCCGTTGCCGCCGGGCTGATTACCTGGGGCGGCATCAGTGGCCTGATCGCCCTGATGAACCAGCAAACCCAGGGCCTGCCCGAAGTCGCCCTGACCGACCTGAACGAGCGCCCGGTAGACCTGGCCAGCCTGGGCGGTGACAAGCCCACGGTGGTGAATCTCTGGGCCACCTGGTGCCCGCCCTGCATCCGCGAGATGCCGGTGCTGGAAGAAGCCCAGCAGCGTTATCCGAACGTGAACTTTGTCTTCGCCAACCAGGGCGAGCACCCGGAAACCATCCGCAAGTTCCTGATGGAACAGAACCTGAACCTGAGCCACGTACTCAGCGACAGGCAGAACCGTTTTGGCCGGGTAGTCGGCAGCCACGGCTTGCCAACCACCCTGTTCTACAACGCCCAGGGCCACCTTGTAGATACCCATATGGGCGAATTGTCCCGCGCCAGCCTGGCCCGGAGCCTCGAACGCTTCGATGCCAGCTTCCTGAACTCATCCCCATCCAAGGAGTTAACATCCCGATGAGCACTCCCCTTGCCCAACGCCTGATCAAGGGCACCGTTTTATCGTCTGCCCTGTTTGCCATGGCGGCACAAGCCCAGGACTACCCACCCGCAATCCAGTCGCTGGAGCAACAGGGCGTTACCGTCCTGGAAAGCTTCGAAGCGCCGGGCGGCATGACTGGCTACGTCGGCGAGATGCAGGGGCGCTCCCTGGCGTTTTACCTGACCCCGGATGGCGACCATGTAATTGTGGGTACGCTGCTGGACGATAAAGGCACCAACCTCAGTGCTGCCAGCATCGAAGAGCTGGTGACCGGCCCGAAATTCGCCGAAGCCTGGCCCCGGCTGGAAAGCAGCAACTGGGTGCGTGACGGCGCCGAAGACGCCGAGACCGTGATTTATACCTTCACCGACCCCAATTGCCCCTACTGCCACCGGTTCCGCCAGCAGGCAGCGGCATGGATTGATGCCGGCAAGGTGCAGCTACGGCACATTATGGTGGGTATTCTTCGGGAAGACAGCCTGACCAAGGCCGCCACCATTCTTGGCAGCGACAACCCGGAAGCTGCATTGCATGAGCATCAGGGCAACTACGAGCAGGGTGGCATAGAGGTCGACCGCAAGAAAGTCAGCGCCGCCCATATGGACGTGAAGGCCAACAACCGCCTGATGCAGCAACTGGGCCTGCAAGCCACCCCCAGCACCCTGTACAAGGATGGTGAAGGCAATGTGAAAATGGTTCAGGGCCTGCCTAACCCGCAGGCGCTGGAACGGATGATGGGCTCCAAGCCTTGACGGAACCCTGCGTCAGGCCAGCCAGAACGTCAGACTGAAGCCCAGAAGGCTGGCCGCGCCCAAACCGCACAGAGACAGCGGCAGGCTCCAGCGGAAGGAGGCATCCCGGGCCCGGTATCCGGTCAGCCGTTCCATGATCAGGGCGTTGGCCGCAAAGGGTGTGCCGAAGGCAGTAATACCCCAGCCGGTAACCATGGCAATCGCCAGGCCCAGCTGGGCCGCGGTTGGCCACAGGGAACCCAGAATACCGCCCATCAGGGTGGCAATGATAATCGGGTTCATACCCGCCAGACCGGCGGCAAAGAACACCCAGGGCACACCGGCGGCCAGCAGGGCCCAGAGCCACACCGGCAATTCCGGCTGACCACTGATCTGGCCCAGTACCACGCCACTGAGCACCGCACCGATAAAGGCCGAGCCACCTACAATGGCCAGCTCGTTACTGACATTGCCCATGCTGGTCATGGGCGGATTTTGCCCTCGCAGCCACCCCAGAACCCGGTACAACAGCACCGCCCCCAGGCAGCTCAGAGCCACCGCATGGGCATAGCTCAGCCCGAACTGATGGCTGAGCCAGAGGACACCCACACACACCGCAAGGATCAGGCCACCAAACCGCAGCCAACTGCCCGCGCCGGCACCAGTACCGCCCTGCTCGGTGTTTTCCAGCGGTTCTGGTTCACGCCAGCGTAATCCCGCCAGCAGCATCAACACAGAAAACGGCACGGCCAGGGACAACAGTGACAACAGGCTCACCTGGGGCAACAAAGTCAGGGTGAGCACCACCGAGATAGACAGGGGCGAGAACGAGGGTGCCACGCCGAACCCCCGCAAAACAGCTCGCGTGGCATTGCGGGTAGATTCGGAATCGCCATTGCGACGGATACGCTCCCCCACCAGGCTGCCCACCACAGCGACCGAACCAAAGTTCAGGGGAATGGAGACCAGCGCGGTACCGAAGGCCAGGCTCAGATAACGGGTCAGCGGCTTGCCACCAAACAGGCTGGAAGAAATCTGTTGCAGGTCCTGGGTGCGGGCCAGCACGTTCGACAACAGCATCACCGCCAGCATCAGGCCCGCCAGGCGGGTCATGTTGCCGACGGCGGTTACGATCAGCGCCGGGTCGTAGCCCAGGGCAAAGATCAGCATGGCCAGGGCCACCACAAACACCGCACGGGGCACGTTACGCATGTCCTGCCAACCCAGAAGTATCGCCATACCAGCCGCCGCAGCACCCAGCAACGGCATACCGGGCAGCACCGAAAGCACGGCCGCAGTCAGGGCAAGGTAGGCAAAGGCCGAACGTAATCCGGTAGGCAAGGTGGTGTCCTTATTCGAACAACAGGAAGCCGTTATCGTAAGGATGCTAAGGGCCCTTGCCTATCAGCATTTGTGATAACACAGCCCTGAGCTATGCCGGGGAGGAAATCCACAGGGTTGATCGGTGCGTAGTTTTAACGGAGAGTAAGATCTACATAAATTCACGACATAAGAAAAAAGGATGATCCATCATGCAGTCCGGATGGAAATTCACCCTCGGCCTGTCCGCCGTTTTAATGATGCTGGGCGGGTGCAGCGAGCAGCAGGAAACGCCCGCCCAAAGCACCGGGCTCAAGCCGCCCTCGGAAACCGGTATTCTGAAGGTCGCCACCCGAAACGGCTCGACCACCTACTACCTTGACCGGCACGAGAACCCTGTCGGCCCCGAGTACGCCCTGGTCTCCGACTACGCCCAGGCCCGTGGCTGGGAGGTGGAGTGGACCATGCTGGACTCCACCGCCGATGTGCTCGCCGCCCTGGAAGCCGGCACTACCCACCTGGCAGCCTCCGGCCTGACCCACCTGCACACCCGCAACGAGCTGTTCACGCCGGGGCCGGCCCACACCGAGATCACCGAGCAACTGGTCTGCCACCGTGACGATCGCCCCCTGCCCCGCAAACCTGAAGACATTCAGGGAATCGATATTGCGGTCACCGCCGGCTCCAGCTATGTGGACACACTGAACGAACTGGCCGGACAGCATCCGGAGATTGAATTCCGGGAAGACAGCGAGCGCACTACCGAAGTGATCCTGGCCGAAGTGGCAGACAGGAATGTGGGCTGCACCGTGGCAGACTCCAACATTGTGCAGGTGATGCGCCGGCACTTCCCGCACCTGGAAGTGGCCATGAACCTGACCGAAGGACGTAACCTGGGCTGGTACCTGCCTGCCGGCTCAGACGAGTTGGCAGCAGACGCCCGGGAGTGGATGAACAGCAAGGAAGGTGACGAAGCCCTGGGCCGGATGGAAAACCTCTACTACGCCTATATCGGCGACTTCGACTTTGTCGACTTGCGGGCCCTGAACCGGCGGATTGAAGACCGGCTGCCGAACTACATCGACCTGTTCCGGGCAGCCGAGCAGAAAACCGGCATACCGGCTGACCTGCTGGCAGCGCTTTCCTACCAGGAATCCCACTGGAACCCGAAAGCCAGGTCGCCCACCGGCGTGCGGGGCATCATGATGCTGACCCTGAATACCGCAAAATCCCTGGGGGTGACCAACCGGCTGGACCCGGTTGCTTCCATTGACGGCGGTGCCCGCTACCTGGCCGACCGCCATCGCCGCCTGCCGGAAACCATCCCGGAGCCGGACCGCACCTTCCTGGCCCTGGCCAGCTACAACATCGGCCGCGGCCACCTGCTGGATGCCCGGCAATTGGCCCGGGACCTGGGCAAGAACCCGGATTCCTGGGAAGACATGGAGAAAGTACTGCCCCTGAAAGCCGACAAACGCTACTACCCCAGCACCCGCTATGGCTACGCCCGGGGTTACGAACCGGTGCACTACGTGCAGCGTATCCGCAACTACCGGGACATTATCCGGCCAGCGTTCCAGTAACTCAGGAGCCGAACAGGGCCGAGCGCAGGGGCCGCAGGAAACCGGTACTCTGGGACTGTCCGGCCAGGCTGCGTTGGCCGTCGAATTCCAGGTAGCCATCTTCGATGGGCTCGAAGCGCAGGATCTTCACATCGGTGAGGTAATCCTGCGAAGCCTTCCAGGGGCCATGGGTGCCCTGGCGGGGCAGCCGGTCTTCTGCACGCTTGATGTAGCCGGCGTCCAGCGAACCCAGAATGGTTTCGTCACCACGGCTGTTTTCGGTGTCCCGGGGCACCGCCACCTCATAACCCTTGCGATCCATATGGTTGATCAGCCGGCACAGGTACTCGCTGGCGATATCCGCTTTCAGGGTCCAGGAAATGTTGGTGTAGCCGAAGATCATGCCGGCATTGGGCATGCCTTCCAGCATCACGTTCTTGTAGATCACCTTGTCTTTCAACACCACCTCCCGGCCATCAACCCGGGGTTTGATGCCACCCAGCATCTGGATATCCAGGCCGGTGGCCGGAACGATGATGTCGGCTTCCAGTTCCTCGCCGGATTTCAGGCGAATACCGGTTTTGGTAAAGCGCTCGATATGATCGGTTTTGATCGACGCGGTGCCCGCCTTGATGGCGTCAAACAGGTCGCCGTCTTTCACCACGCACAGGCGCTGGTCCCAGGGGTTGTAGTCCGGGCTGAAGTGGCGCATGTCAGCCTTGCCGTTAAGCTGGCGTTTGATGATCGACAGAAACAGGCGGCGCATGGCTTTCGGGCTTTTACGGGAGCGTTCGAACAAAAACCGGGAAATGGAAATATTCCGGGCCCGGGTCAGCCGGTAGGCGGTCTTGGCCGGCAGCACTTTCTGCATGGCCAGGGTGATTTTGTCGGTTGACGGCAGCGGCATCAGGTACGTGGGCGAGCGCTGCAGCATGGTTACATGGGCCGCTTTCTCCGCCATGGTCGGCACCAGGGTAATGGCCGTGGCGCCACTGCCGATCACCACCACTTTCTTGCCGGTGTAGTCCAGGTTTTCCGGCCAGTGCTGGGGGTGCACAACCTGGCCCTTGAAGTCGCTCTCGCCGGGGAAATCCGGTTTGTAGCCCTGGTCATAGTTGTAGTAACCGGTACAACCCACCAGGAAGTTAGCGGTGTAGGTTTCCTGGTCGCCGGTCTGTTCATTCTCGGCGGTCACTGTCCAGCACTTATCTGCGCTGGACCACTCGGCGGTTTTTACCGCCACACTGTACCGGATGTGCTTTTCGACATCGTTTTCCTTCGCGGTTTCCGCCACATAACGCTTGATGGATGCGCCATCGGCCAGCACCTTGCCGCCGGTCCAGGGCCGGAAGTTATAGCCGAAGGTGAACATGTCAGAATCCGAACGGATGCCGGGATAGCGGAACAGGTCCCAGGTACCGCCCATGGCCTGGCGGCGTTCCAGGATGGCAAAGCGCTTGCCGGGGCATTCCCGTTTCAGATGGCAGGCCATGCCGATGCCGGATACCCCGGCACCGATGATCAGGACATCGTAGTGTTGTTGGTTCATGCGGAGGTCTCCCGGGAGTTATCTTTCTTGTTGAATAACGCCCACGTTACGCCGCCGGCCCGCTACTTCAATTGGCCTGACAACCCCCGTGAAGCCGTATGCAGGGCCAAACCACCTGCACACGTCCGGCCGGAACCTGCTTGTCTCACGGCTTTAACCCCGGGTACTTTTTCTGCAACCGATACAGCCGGACAATGGTAATGATGTTGGTAACCAGCACCATGCCCTCGGCCAGAATGCCGCCTACCGAACCGATCACGATGTTGTTGAGCATCCAGGCCAGGGCGGCCAGGCCCAGCACAATGCGAAGGGGTATCCCCCGGAGCATGAACATACCAATGGTACCCAGAGTGGCGGCGGTCAGGGGGAACACATCGGTGGCGGTTTTCCAGGTGGCCCAGGCCACCAGCAGATTCACGGCGAGTGTGCCGGCCATGATTTTCCAGTTGCCCTGGTAACGGCGCGCCAGGGCGATACGCAGGATGACCAACACCGTCAGGGCGGCAGCGGTCCAGCTCTGGAAGAAGGCAAACATCAGGGCGAAGGCGACATTGGCAGAGATCAGCAGCACCATCAGCCGGTCGTCATTCTTGTTGGCAAAGCCGGCAATACAGAAAGCCAGGGCCACCAGGCCCGCCAGCTGGCCAAGCAGTTGTGCCAATGTCATGCCTGCGATCAGATCTGCCATCGCGCCCTCGTCGTCAAAACCACCAGACTGCCATATTTGCCGGCGCTGAACCACGCAGTTGGTGGTGCCTGCGAGCAATACCTTTGGTACAAAATGCCATTGCCCTTAGTTTGCTAATCAGGCCATCATCGTTCAATCATGCGCACACTCTGGAATCCGGACATGGACAACTACCTGAAAGCCACGCCCTTCTTCAACTACAACCATCCCGCAGTTAGCGCCTGGCTCCAGGAGCAGCTGGCCGGTGTTCCGGATGACCCGGTAGAGCAAATGAAGGCACTGTATCTGGCGGTGCGCGACGGCATCCAGTACAACCCCTATGTGTTCCGGGCGGAGCCCCACACCCTGTCCGCCAGCTATGCCCTGGAATCCGGCGAAACCTACTGCATTCCCAAGGCGGTTCTTCTGGGCGCGGCCGCGCGGGCCCTGGGCATTCCCAGCCGCCTGGGCCTGGCCGATGTACGCAACCACCTGTCCAGCCCCAAACTGATTGAATGGCTGCAGTCGGATGTGTTTCGCATGCACGGGTTTATCGAGCTGTACCTGAACGGCCGCTGGGTGAAGGCCACGCCAGCATTCAACCAGCAGCTGTGCCAGATGATGAAGGTAGACCCGCTGGAGTTCGACGGCGTGAACGACTCGGTGTTCCAGGAGTTCACCGAGGATGGCCACGCCCATATGGAATACATCAACGACCACGGCGTGTTCGACGACGTGCCCTTTGACTTTATTCTGGCAGGCCTGCAGGCGGCCTACGGCCACCTGTTCACCCCGCAGGGCGAGGCTGGCCGGGTTGATGGCAGCCTGGAGCAGGACATGGCGGGCGGCTCGTAAGCCCATAAAAAAACCGGTATCCACATCCCGCAGATACCGGTTTCAGGGGTCAGCCTGAGGCTGTCAGGCTTGGGTAAACTTACTGCGCAGAGTTGCGGATCAGGAAGTCAAAGGCACTCAGGGAAGCCTTGGCACCTTCGCCCATAGAGATCACGATCTGCTTGTAGGGCACCGTGGTGGCATCGCCGGCCGCGAACACACCCGGAATGGATGTTTCGTTACGGTCGTTGACGACGATCTCGCCGTGCTGGCTCAGCTCGATATCACCCTTCAACCACTCGGTGTTCGGCACCAGGCCGATCTGCACGAAGATACCTTCCAGCTCGATGTGGTGCGCCTCGCCGGTGGTGCGGTCGGTATAGTTCAGGCCGCTTACCCGGCCGTTCTCGCCCACTACCTCGGTGGTCTGGCCAGAAGTGATGATCTTCACGTTGTCCAGGCTGCGCAGTTTCTTCTGCAGCACTTCGTCTGCACGCATCTGGTCGCCAAACTCGATCAGGGTAACGTGGCCAACAATACCGGCCAGGTCGATGGCAGCTTCCACGCCGGAGTTACCGCCACCGATGACCGCCACGCGCTTGCCTTTGAACAGCGGGCCGTCGCAGTGCGGGCAGTAGGCCACGCCCTTGTTACGGTACTCTTCTTCACCCGGCACACCCATCTGGCGCCAGCGGGCACCGGTGGACAGAATGAGGGTACGGGACTTCAAAGAAGCACCATTGGCCAGCTTCACTTCGTGCAGGCCACCCGGCTGCGCTGCCGGAATCAGCTTCTCGGCGCGCTGCATGTTCATGATGTCGACTTCGTATTCGTTAACGTGCTGCTCCATGGCAGAGACCAGCTTCGGGCCTTCGGTGTATGGTACGGAAATCAGGTTTTCGATACCCATGGTATCGCTCACCTGGCCACCGAAACGCTCGGCCGCAATACCGGTGGAGATTCCCTTACGGGCCGCGTAGATCGCCGCCGCAGCGCCAGCCGGGCCACCACCGATGACCAGAACTTCGAAGTCGTCTTTCTGGTTCAGCTTCTCGGCCTCTTTCTCGGCGGAGTTGGTGTCCAGCTTGGCTACGATTTCTTCCAGCGTCATGCGGCCCTGGCCCCAGGGCTGGCCGTTCAGGTAAACACTGGGTACCGCCATCACTTCACGCTGCTCAACTTCGTCCTGGAACAGGGCACCGTCAATGGAGGTGTGCTTCACCTTCGGGTTCAACACACTCATCAGGTTCAGGGCCTGTACCACGTCCGGACAGTTCTGGCAGGACAGGGAGAAGTAGGTTTCGAACTCGAACTCGCCGTCCAGCTCCTGGATCTGCTCGATCAGCTCCTGTGACGCCTTGGACGGGTGACCGCCTACCTGCAGCAGCGCCAGTACCAGTGAGGTGAACTCGTGGCCCATGGGGATACCGGCGAAACGTACGCCAACATCGGAACCAATCCGGTTGATCGCGAAAGACGGGCGACGCACGTCGGTTGATTCTTCGGTGCGCAGGCTGATCTTGGAGGACATCGGCTCCAGTTCTTCCAGCAGCTCTTTCAGCTCCTGGGACTTCTTGCTGTCGTCATAGGCTGCCACCAGCTCGATCGGCTGCTGCAGCTTTTCCATGTACGCCTGGAGTTGTTGCTTGATGTTTGCATCCAACATTTAGGGGGTCTCCTTGATGTCTGTCGTAGCCAAGTGGCTGAATTCAAAGTGAATCGTTAAAAGAAGTTGTGTGTACGATACGGCCCTGCAATACAAAGCTCAAATTAATTGATTCAAAACGATTAATAGGGCAGAGCTATAGTATGCGCGTTAACCCATCCCCACTCTGAACCCCGGCCACCACAGCCGCTCGAATACCCCAAGCTTCACTTCAACAGTAGACGATATCGGAAGCCCAGGGCATGACCGGTGGCAAGATTGCGGGTTTTGCGGACACCACAACGCAAAAACCCCGGCAGAGCCGGGGTTTTCGGAGGATCGAGGCCTGCGGACAGACCTCTTTCCAGTCAGTTTTTCTGTGGCAGAAAAACTTAGATCTTGCCAACCAGGTCCAGAGACGGAGCCAGTGTTTCTTCGCCTTCTTTCCACTTGGCCGGGCAAACTTCGCCAGGATGGTTACGAACGTACTGGGCAGCTTTAACCTTGCGCAGCAGGTCGTCTGCGTCACGGCCGATGCCTTCAGCAGTGATTTCCATGGCCTGGATAACGCCATCCGGATCGATCAGGAAAGTAGCACGGTCTGCCAGGCCCTGGCCTTCACGCATAACATCGAAGTTGTTGGTGATGGTGCCAGTCTGGTCGCCTACCATGTAGTACTGGATCTTGCCGATGGTGTCGGAAGTATCGTGCCATGCTTTGTGGGTGAAGTGAGTGTCGGTAGACACGGAGAACACTTCAACGCCCAGCTTCTGCAGCTCTTCGTACTTGTCAGCTACGTCGCCCAGCTCGGTCGGGCAAACGAAGGTGAAGTCAGCCGGGTAGAAGAAGAAGATGGCCCACTTGCCTTTAACGTCTGCTTCGGAGATTTCTACAAACTCGCCCTGCTTGAATGCGGTTGCGTTGAACGGTTTGATTTCGCTGTTAATAATACCCATCTCAGAATAGCTCCTGTTGATAGTTTGGGTTGATGGCTAAGAATCGGTGCAAAGAATACTGCTTTTGCCAATTCGGTAAAAATTGATTATTTCCAACCTCAGGATAGGCTCAGCCTATCCTGATAAAAATCCTGCCTCTCGGCCCGCAGCGGTACGGCGTTATCCCGCTACCCAACCAGATATGGGGCCTCGCCCCGCCGTTTCAATCCTGTGGAAAACCAGTATGTGTTGTTCCGGTGACGGTTTGATGGCGGTAGTAACCCCCGGATTCACTAGGCATAAATATAAAAAAGGTATTCCTGCCCGTTCTTCACCGGATCCTGGGCAAAGGTATAACCGTGGGCGATGGCTTCTTCCGGCACATTCCGGAACGAGCCCGGGCAATCGGTGATCACCTGCAACAGCTCGCCCTTGTTCATGCCTTCCAGCGCTTCCAGGGTGTAAATCACCGGATAGGGGCAGGATTCGCCCCGCAGATCCAGCGTGAAGTCTGCCTCTTTCATGGCTTCCATATTATGCAACGCCCCTTTTCAGCTCGAAATTACGGTGGTAGCTCTTCTCCCGGTACACGGTCAGGGCGTACAAAACACCCAGCATTACCAGGGTACTCAGGATGGCACCGGCCGGGCCCAGCGTGGCGATCAGGTTGACCTTGTCACCACCTTGCACCAGCACATCATAGATGCCGAGGTTGTCCCAGCCATAGGCCAGTACCGTAGCACCGATCACGTTGCCGGCAAATACCGGCAGGAACAGCACCTGGCTTTCCATCAGCCGGTACATCATGCCTGTTTCACAACCCGAGGCCATCACAATACCCAGGCCGAACAAAACACCACCCACCAGGGTACTGAGCGCCGCAATCTGGGTGATGGGCGTCATGTCATAGACAGAAATGACGATGAAGGTGATCAATGAACTGGCCGCCATCCCGATAATGATGGCCTTGGTCATCAGGCTGCGCCCGACCAGGAACAGATCCCGGAAGGCGGAGGTAAAGCAGATCTGGCCGCGCTCAATGAGCACACCGAAAGCCAGGCCAAACAGCGCACCCAGGCCGAGCAGCTTCTGCCCGGTAGAGAACAGGTACACCACAAAGCCCAGATAAACGAGGGCAATAGCGCCACCAACATAAGGCTGGATAACCCGAGTTTTGGCAACGGAAGGTTTACCCGCACCCCGTGCCAGCGACGGCTTGCCCTTCCACCAGCGCATCTTCGTTAACTTAGCCCCGAAAAACGTACCGATGCCGGTGGCGACAATGAAAATCCAGGAGTGGAACGAGAACTGCGGCACCCCGGTAAAGAAGGCCGCCAGGTTGCACCCCAGCGCCAGGCGGGCACCAAAACCGGCAATAATGCCGCCGACAAAGCCCTGCACATAACGGCGCTTCTGTTGCGGCAATCGAACCTTGAAGCTGTTACTCAGCAGCACCATCATCAGCGCCCCGATAAACATACCCCAGACAATCCAGCCATCCGGGCGGGTCCAGGTGGAACCGTCCAGCTTGACCATCTGGTAGTACTCCCACCCGGACACATCCACCCCGAACACCTGCAGGATCTCGCCCCCAAGCCGGGTAAATTCACCGGTGACCGCCCAGACCGTCGAGGTCAGGCCGAAGTACAGTGCGCTGAGCAGCGCCTGCGACGATGAGCACAACATGGGGGTTCCAGTGGCGCTGGAAGACGGATTGAAACATGAAGCGGAAGTCCTTTTGGTCTTGGGCTTGATTGGCGAATCATTCTACTAGGATACGACTGATTAGCTACTCTGGCAGCCCCGCGAACGCGGGCACCTCCCCTAACCTATATTCCCAGACAGCTTTGCTCGACGAGAAGATATGCGCCGTAGGCAACATGGCAATGTCTGTGTCCAAACACCCTGCTGGCACGACAAGCAAACCTGCAACCTGGGTGTTTGGCAATGCTGAACCACACACCTGACAAAAGCTTCGGTTATGACGAGTGCCAGGAAGCGTAAAGGACGTTACGGCATCTGCACCCGACAGCCAGACCAACCTGGCTGAGCGCGAAAACAGATTTGCCGCATGGGCCGAACCTGTATCTTTTTGGCAATGCTGACAGTGGCACAGGTAAAAGCTGTCGAACTCGCCTTTTACCTCAAAGGTTACGGTGCCGCACAGGCAAGAACCGGAATGATCAGTCATCAGAACTCCTTCCATGGACTGTGGGGAAGAGACGTAACGCGGAGCTTCGCGGCGTGCCGGAGCGCCAGCGCAGGCGCGTCCGACAACAGCCGTTGGTTAAATGCTTGTATGCGCATGGTCATGCGCATAAGATCAAGCTGTGTATTCTAGATCTTCTCGGAGGCCCTCATGGCAGAACTCTATAATTCAGCCGCCCCCAAAAAAGCAGCGAACCTCTCAATCAACAGCGATCTGCTGCGTAGAACCCGGGAACTGAACATTAATTTGTCTGCCACCCTGGAACGAGCTCTGAAAGAAGAGCTTTCGAAACGCGAAGCCGCTCAATGGGTTGAAGAGAATCGCGCTGCGATAAAAAGCTACAACGATTTCGTCGAACAACATGGATGCTTCGGCGACGAATTCAGGGAGTTCTGATGGCACAATTCGATGTGTACCCCAACCCGAGCAAAATCAGCAAGGCTCACTCCCGAAATCAGCTTCGCCGATCAGGAGCTGTTGCTGTTAACTCCCCAAATTTCCTCCGTGCCTGAAAAACATCTCAAGAGCCCTATTGGCTCCCTCTCACATTTCAGAGACCAGATTGTTGGAGCTCTGGACCTGGCTGTAACCGGCATTTAACGCCCGGCTCACGCGCTGCGTATTCCGGCGAACGTGAACGCCCATTCTGGCTGAACGTGAACACCCTTTTTCTTAACGCATCACCCACCGAGGTTTGTACCCCGGGTGTTCACGTTCAGTCAATTTCCTGAAGTCGTTTTCTCATCGACTCTCCCTTCAGAGCCCAGCGATGGGCGTTGTGCATGAGCCGATCCAGGATGGCGTCA
>NZ_JADARC010000035.1:0-1536 GCF_016464245.1 Marinobacter sp. bablab_jr003 | reverse complement strand
TCTACCGGCTGAACACCAGTGTGTTGGAGGGAATGAACAACAAGATCAAGGTGATCAAGCGGGTGGCCTACGGCTACCGGGATAACGACTACTTCTTTCTGAAGATAAAAGCAGCATTTCCCGGTAAAGCGCGATGAACCAGAAAAAAGGGGTGCATGTCAGAAACAAGCACCCCTGAGACCTCCAAACCAGCTTAAAGCTTGGTTGTGCGGAGATAAGGACGAATTTCATTCCAGCCATTCGGGAACAAGCCTTTGGCATCTTCATTGGAGATAGATGGCGGAATGATCACGTCGTCTCCTTTGCGCCAGTCAGCAGGCAGTGCACAGCGGTGGGCATCACCGGTCTGCAGTGCATCAATCACCCGGAGGATTTCGTCAAAATTCCTGCCCACAGCCATGGGATGGCCTAGCGGGGGCATTTGAACAGAAACTTACGGTTCCGCCCACCCGGATCCACCTCAAACCGTAAATTCCTGCACGAAATTCACCGGCCTTTGGCCGCCTTGATGTACTTGTAGAGTGTGGGCTTTGAAATTCCCATCATTTCGCAGATCTGATCCACGGTGTGTTCCTTCTCGTCGTAAAGCTTCACGGCTAAGGCCTGTTTATCTTTGCTGAGTGACTTAGGCCTACCCCCTTTTCGTCCACGCGCTCGCGCAGCTTGGAGGCCTGCTTGGGTGCGCTCACGGATCAGGTTCCGCTCAAACTCAGCCAACGCACCGAATATATGGAAAATCAACTTGCCGGAGCTGGATGAGGTGTCGATGGCTTCCTGGAGGCTCTTCAAGCCGATCCCCTTGGATTCCAGCAGTGTCACCATCTCGATCAAGTCTTTGAGTGACCTGCTCAAGCGATCCAGTCGCCAGACCACTATGGTGTCACCCGTTCTCGCGTACTGCAAAGCCTGGTGCAGACCTGGGCGTTCCGCTTTGGCACCGCTAAGCTGATCCTTGAAGATTTGCTCACACCCAGCCTGGTCGAGGGCGTCTCGTTGCAAGTTGAGGTTTAGATCGTCAGTCGAGACTCGTGCATAACCAACCAGCATATGCTTCTCACTCTCCAGGCAAACTTTACAGATTTGGGGGTTCTTCCACCGGGCCTAAAAAGTTGGCGGTTATCGCAGCTACCCGGTCGTCGCTCACAAAAGTTAAATTACTCGTAACTCTAGGAAATATATTAACATTGAAATATTAACCGAGTATATTAACTTAAGTTGTGCTGCAAACCCGTTGCCTTTCAGGGCCTGCGCGAAGCAGTTAATAAAATTAGCGTTTTTTTTCAGCAAACAAGCCACGTGAGGCCCTGTTTGGCGTTCCGATCCAGCCGGTCCAGGTTGGTAATAATGTAGTTGCACAGATAAGTGCACAAATAAGTAGCCGTCCGATATTCCCCTTGTAGTGGTCAAGTGTTTTAGGCCACCGTCTTTTGAGCTTTCCAGTAGGCTTGCTCAGCCACATTCGGCGGCAGTCCTTCGTTATGCTTATGCGGGCGAAGGGCACTGTAATAACCGATCATGTAGTCCGTTATTGACTGC
>NZ_JADARC010000034.1:0-38026 GCF_016464245.1 Marinobacter sp. bablab_jr003 | reverse complement strand
TCTACCGGCTGAACACCAGTGTGTTGGAGGGAATGAACAACAAGATCAAGGTGATCAAGCGGGTGGCCTACGGCTACCGGGATAACGACTACTTCTTTCTGAAGATAAAAGCAGCATTTCCCGGTAAAGCGCGATGAACCATAAAAAAACCGGGGCTGTGAAAGGCCCCGGTTTTTTATGGCTGAAGAAAACGTTCAAAGTTTGCCGAACGTCTCCATGGCATAGTGCACCCGTTCCCTCGGGCTGAAGTGGGGCCGCTTCAGGGCTTCGATATTCTTCAGGCGGGGCAGCAGGCCGCAGCCATTTGCCATCTGGATGGCCAGCCCCGGCCGGGCATTAAGCTCCAGCAGGAGCGGGCCCTGATGGGCATCGACTACCAGGTCCACACCCATGTAGCCGAGGTCCGTCGCTTCATAGCAGCGGGCGGCCATTTCCAGCATGTTTTCCCAGTCATCAATCCGGATGTTTTCCAGGGCCAGCCCGGTATCCGGGTGCAGGGTAATCGGGCGGTTGAATTGCACGGCATTCAGGCTCTGGCCTTTGCCGATGTCCAGGCCGACACCCACCGCACCCTGATGCAGGTTCGCCTTGCCGTCAGAGGCCTTGGTGGCCAGCCGGAGCATGGCCATTACCGGGTAGCCCTGGAAGATGATGATGCGGATATCCGGTACGCCCTGATAGGAATATTTCGCCAGGGCAGGGGAGGATTGCACCAGGTCTTCGACAATGGCCACATCCGGCGTACCGGCCAGCGAGTAAAGACCGGCCAGGATGTTGGTCAGGTGGCGCTCCAGCATGGCCACGCTGATGCGGGCACCGGAGGCCTTTACGAAATCGTCGCCATCGCGCCCGGTGATCACGGTAATGCCTTTGCCCCCGGACCCCTTGGCGGGTTTGATGGCAAAGCCGTCCAGGTCTTCGGCCATTTCCCGGAAGTGGGAAATTTCGTGCTGCTGGCGCACAACCTGAAGAAGCTTCGGGGTTTTTACCCCGTATTCGCTGACTGCCAGCTTGGTCTTCAGTTTGTTGTCGACCAGCGGGTAAGACGAGCGCTCGTTGTACCGGGCAATGTAATCCACATTGCGCCGGTTCATGTTCAGCATGCCAAGCCGGGTGAGCCTGCGCGGAGATATCCAGCCGCCCATATCAGTCGTAGGCCTTCATGGGGGTGAATCGGCGCAGTTCGCTGAGCTTGTAGCCGGTGTACTGGCCCATCAGCAGGATCAGCCCCAGAATCACCAGGTGCAATTCCGGGAAGTTGAACGTGAGATGGCCGGCCAGCGGCAGGCTCATGACCAAATAGGCGCAAATCGCCACAAACAGGCTGCCGGAGCCCTGCACCAGAACTTCCCGGGCACCTTCCTCCTCCCAGAGAATGGACATGCGTTCGATGGTCCAGGCAATGATCACCATGGGGAAGAAGGTTACCGTCATGCCGGTGTTGAAGCCCATCTGGTAGCCGATAATGCTCAGGCCGGCGGTAATAAAGATAACCAGGATGATCAGTGCGGATATCCGCGAGACCAGCAACAGGTTCAGGCTCGACAGATAGCCCCGCAGCACCAGCCCGATGGCCACCACAGACAGAAACGCTATCAGGCCGGGCACCAGCGTGGTCTGCACAAAGGCCACCGCAATCAGCACCGGCATGAAGGTGCCGGAGGTGCGGATACCGATGACAATCCGCATGAACGCGACAATCAGTGCACCCAGCGGCAACAACAGAAGCATGCGGAACATGCTTTGTTCTTCGATGGGCAGCTGGTAAAAACCGAGCACTCCCAGCCCGTTCTGGTTGGCCTCCAGCGTGGCCAGTTGTAGTGCCGGCACGGTTTGCCGCAACATGGAGAAGCTCACCTGGGAGTTGTCGCCACCAAGAACATCCAGCAGGGATTCCGAGCCCTGGCGCCACAGCAGCAAACTTTCCGGTACGCCTTGCTCGCCGGTGCGGGGGTCAAAGGTCAGCCAGCGTTCACCGTTGTATATTTGCAGGAAGGGCACCAGCTGCTGGCGCCGGCGGGCATCTTCCAGCTTTAGCGCATCGGCGGTGCGGGCGGCAATGCCCGCGTGGTTGAGCATGCGCACCATCAGCTGCAGGTAATTGTCTTCAGAGACCAGCAGGGTGGTGTTCTGGGTGCGGGTGTCTGGCTGCATCAGGCGGATCAGTTCCCGGGTCATGCTTTCCGGGCTGCTGGAGCGTTCCATGGCCTGGTCCAGCAGTTCCCGAACCGCGGTGGCCTGGGGTTCTTCCCAGAATACCGCCTGGGGCCGGGGCGTGCGCACCGGCGTTTGCTCGGTAACATCTTCATCCGGAACGAACTGGGCCTTGAAATACAGGGTCTGGGGGCCAGACACTTCGCGCTTGGTCCATTCCGCCCGTCGGCTTCTGGGGGATTCGAGGATGGAGAAGCCGTAGCCGGGAGAGGCCGCCTGCTCGGTCAGAATGCGAAAGCCGGGCGGCTGCTCCGGAATGTGCAGGCTGACTTCGGCGGCGTCATCCAGGGCGTCGAAATCCACTCGGGCTTCAATCATCCATACCGGGCGCTGTTCACCGGTCATCCAGGGGATTCCGAGTTCCAGGTGGCGCCAGGTGGCAATAGAAATACCCGCCGCAATCAGCAGGAAGACAAATACATAGAACGGAGCTCGTGAGCGGGCGGTCATTCATTGCCTCCGCTTTCAGCATTTTCGCGGTAGGAGGCCGGCAGTTCCGTGGCGTATTCCTTGCCAACGTCAATCAGCATAACGTCCCTCAGTATGTTGCGGCCGATCAGCACTTCGTGGGTCAGGTTGGTGCGATCTGCCAGGGTGAACTCCGCCACTTGCTGGTGGTCGCCGATGGCAAACTGAAGTTCGACCACAACGCGGCGTTCGGCTTCATCGGCGGCCGACTGGATGATGCGTACCCGGCGGGAGATTTCCCGTTCCAGGGTAATCCACTGTTCGTAGTCGGTGCCTGGTACCGGCACGTCAAAGCGTACCCAGTTGCTGCCATCCCGCTCGAAACGTTTGATGTTCTGGGCATGGATAGAGGAGGTTTCGGCGCCACTGTCGATACGGGCGGTGTAAATCAGGCCCGGGTCAGCCAGATAGAATTTTTCCACCTCGCCCACAATCACCTTGCCCTTCAGCCGGTCTGCGCGGCCGGTGTCTTTGGGGATTGGCGGGCATACTTTTTCTTTAACCGGCGGGCACACGGGTTTTTCAACCTGAGTGGCAATGGCATCCAGGATGGTCTGGGTAGACTGGCGGTTATCGGTAAGCAGCTGGTTGTGCCGAACGTTGGCGTTTTCTTCCATGGTAACCAGTGTGGAGCGCTGGGTTTTTACCGTGGCGCGAACGTCTTCAAGCCCATCCTTGGGAACCATAAGGTAGCGGTCTGTGGAGCAGCCCGCCAAGGCTACAGCGAGCCCGGTAATGGCCAGAAAGGTAAGTGTACGGGCTTTCGGAAACCTGTAACCCATGAATATCCCCTGAAACGGCTGCCCGCCGGTGGTCATAGAGCGGTAGCGCTGGATGTGTTGTCGGTCAGGCGGGGAAGTATACTACAAGCATCTGTGTGTTGACTTTACAGATGGTTAAGGCGCTTTAGCCGGCAAAAAACGGACCCTGCCCGAGTGGGGTTTCCGCCCTCAGGTACTCCTGGATCACCGGCGAACAGTTGAGGTAGAACAGCAGCAATTCCCGCTGGATATCCTGGTCCTGGGTGCGTGCTGCGAAGCTGATCACCTGCTTGAGCGAGTGGTCACTGGCGGCGGTGTCGTCCGGCACAACAAAGCTTTTGCCGTAGCGCGCACGCAGCAATGTGGTCAAGCGCTCCAGGTGGAACTCCCCGGTGTGGGTAATGTGGGGCAGTAGCCGTACACCGTGAGACACGCCTGCACCGCCGGGATACAGCCCGTCTCCGCGCTGGCCATCGGCGCCATCGCTGTGCAGAAATTCTGCTCCCAGTTTTCTCCAGAGTTCCTTCAACATGCTCCTGTCCTTGCCAGTGAGCGCAACACGAGAAAGGTTTTGATTAACCTTTAATCCGTTTTAGATGAATTTACGGCGGGCGTCCAGCAACAGATCTATACAATTCCTTTAATTGCCAAACAGTCGATACCCGATTTGCGTGGTGGTTCCGCCACCGTAACAAGCTTGTGGCAATCAGGTACACTGTCGGGTTTGATGGTTCCCGTATCAAGGAGTTCAATCTTGTGACAGACGTACTCATCCAGGCAATGGCTGATCGCCCCGAGTGGATGGCGGGCTGGTTTCTGGGGCTGATTGCGGCCTGTGTTGTTCTGCTGGTGCTGATGCTGTGGGCGCTGTTCAGGCTTAAGGCCGGGCAGCAGCATACTGGCGCCCTTCACAGCCAGCAGGTTCAGCACCTGGAGCAGTCGCTGACAGAGCAGAGAACGCGGTCGGCAAAGCTGGAAGCAGCGATAGAAGGCTGGCGTAACCAGGTCACCGAACTGAAAGCCGATCTGCGGGAGCAGCAGGTAACCCTGGATAAAGAACGCCGCAATGCCAATGAAAAGCTGGAACTGCTGGAACGCAACCGGGATGCCCTTAAGCAGGAATTCGAGAACCTGGCCAACCGCATTTTCGACCAGAAGAGCGAGCGCTTCAGCCAGCAGTCCAGAACCAGCCTGGATTCCTTGCTCAACCCGTTCCGCGACCAGTTACAGGACTTCCGCAAACGGGTGGAGGACGTTTATACCACCGAAACCCGCGACCGCCAGGCCCTGCGCAGCGAGATCAAATCCCTGCAGGAGCTGAACCGCCGGATTACCGAAGAAGCCGCCAACCTGACCCGGGCCCTGAAAGGGGACAAGAAAGTGCAGGGCAACTGGGGCGAGCTGATTCTGGAGCGGGTGCTGGAGCGTTCCGGCCTGCGCAAGGGCGTGGAGTATGAAACTCAGGGCAGCTACCGGGACGACGACAACCAGCTGCTGCGCCCGGATGTGATTGTGCACCTGCCAGACCAGCGCAACCTGGTGATTGATTCCAAGGTTTCGCTGGTGGCTTATCAGCAGTGGGTGGTGGCAGAGGAAGACAGCGCGCGTGAAGAGGCCCTTAAACAGCACGTAGAAGCCGTGCGCAACCACATCAGAACCCTGAGCGAGAAAGACTACAGCCAGCTGAATGGCCTGCATTCACCGGACTTTGTATTTTTGTTCATGCCCATTGAGCCGGCTTTTGTGGCAGCATTCCAGCAGGACGAGAACCTGTTCGCGGAAGCCTTCGAGCGAAAGATTATTGTGGTGACACCCACCACCTTGCTGGCCACCCTGCGGACAATCGAGAACATCTGGCGGTACGAACGGCAAAGCCAGAATGCCCGGCGCATTGCCGACAGGGCCAGCGCGGTGTACGACAAACTGCGGGTGTTTGTGGAAGCTATGGAACGCTTGGGCAGCCAGCTGCACACCGCGCAGGGCACTTACGACAACGCCATGAATACCCTGACCCGTGGCCGCGGCAACCTGATTTCCCAGGCCAACCGGTTTGTGGAGCTGGGCGTGCGGGTTAAAAAAGAGTTGCCCAAAAGTATTACGGAACAGGCTGAGGTAGATGCGGACGACCCTTACGAGCCCGATGAGCCTGAAGACAGCACAGAGAAGACTCAGGAGTAGCAGAATGTTGGTATCGAACAAGCGGCAAACGCTGGCAAAGCGTTCATGGCTGGCCGGCCTGGTGCTGTCTTCCGCGCTGGCGGCCTTTTCCGGACAGGCGTTTGCCCTGGAGCCCGAGCATGAAATCCGCCGGCTGATGCTGGCCACCGAAGCGGCCGTGCAGGCTGACAACTGGGCCGAGGCCGGCGAGTTCCTGAACCGCCTGCAGGCGATGGAAGGTGAGAAACCGGCGGAGTACCACTATTATCGCGGCCGCGCAATGCTCAAGGCCAATCACCTGAATGAAGCCCGGGCGGCACTGGAAACCTACGTGAGTCAGGCGGGCGCAGAAGGCCAGCATTATCAGGAATCCCTGAAGCTGATTACCGATATCGAGAAGGTAAACCGGGATAACGTACGCGCTCTGGCCGAAGGCGCTGCGCAGGTGGAAGAGCCGGTTGCCGTGATCGAACCGGCCGGACAGGAAAGCCTGAAAACCCTGCGCCAGCTGTACCTGGCCAGAACGGACCGGGAAGCGCTGGTTATTCACCTGAATGCGGTGCTGGATACCGCAGGCTGGCGAAGGGACAAAACCGTGGTGCGGCTGGACCGGCCGGCCGACATTCAGTACCGGGTGACGATTGATAACAGCAACGTGAATGTCCAGGAGATTCGCCGGGAGCTGGATAACAGCTTTGTGCGTAAAACCAGCGTGTTGCCTGTGTTCGGTGTAAACCCGCAGCTGCGCTGGGATTGCGAGCCCGCTGTTGCGGCCTGCTGGGTATACGACCCGAGGGACGGCTCCCGACTGTTCCAGATGGCCCAGAACCAGGACAAAGCCCGGGAGGCGGCCCAGACCCTGGGTAGGCTAATTCGTAACCTGCAACAGGGCCGTTCTGGCTCCTGAGCGGGAGTTATTGCACCAGGTCGCCCCGTTCGCCTTCCCGCCAGGCGCCCGGGGTAACCCCGGTCCACTTCTTGAAGGCCCGGTGGAAGGTGGAGGGCTCGGTAAAACCCACTCTCTCGGCAATATCGTTAATCGGCAACTCCTGATGGCTCAGATAGTAGATGGCCATATCCCGCCGCAGTAAATCCTTGATCTCCTGAAACGACGTGTTTTCCTGCTTCAGCCTTCGGCGCAGGGTTTGCGGGCTGGTGTGCAACTCCTGGGCAATCCAGTCGAAATCCGGCATGGGCCTGGAAAAATCCCGGCCAATCAGGCCCCGGATGCGGCCGGTCCAGGTGTTGCTTTCATCCGGCCGGGATAGCAGGTCCGCAGGAGACGTTTTCAGAAACTGCCGCATCTCCGGCTTGTCCCGAATCACCGGGGCAGACAGAAAGCGTTTGCTGAAGGTGAGGGCGGTGCAATCAGAGTCAAAGCTCAGCGGGCAGTGGAAGATATGGCGGTACTCATCGCCATGCTCCGGCCGCGGGTAGTTGAACTCGGCTTTCGCCAGTTCCACCGGCTGGCCGATCAGCCAGCTGCCTAAGCGGTGCCAGATCACCAGAATGCTTTCTCGCAGGTAGTAGTCCGGATCGTGGATTTTACCTTCGATTCGTGTCACCAGCCGGGCGCTGTCTTCGCCCACTTCCAGCTCCATGGCCACCATGGGTTCGAACAGGCGGGAGAACTGGAATGCCCGCTGATACACCTCTTCCAGGGTTTGGCAATCGATCACCAGCGCACACATGGTGGCAAAGGTGCCCGAGCGGGCCCGGCGTGAACCCAGCCCCATAAACTCATCGCCGGTGCGGCTCCAGATTACCTGCATCAGGGTGCTGAACTGATCACTGCTGACCCGCGCTTTCTCGATACGCAACAAATCCGGCGAGATACCGGCTTCCTGCAACAACTCGTGCACATCCAGCCCCAGCCTTTGTGCGCCGGACAGGGATGCTTCAACAAAGTGTTTGGAAACCGTGAGGGTAGACATAACCAGCGCCAATAAAGAGAACGTGGTTCATCATAAGTGGCCAGAAGCACAATGCAACCACCTGATTTACCGGCCAATGGAAGAAATGGCCAACGGGAATGAAGTAACCGGCAGTTGGCCGGGACTGCAAAACCCGGCAGCATAATGCACAGTAACCCTATACCCATAACAACGAAAAGGAGCACCAGATGCCCGGCCCCCTGAGTACCCTGAAAGTCCTGGATTTCAGCACCCTGCTGCCCGGCCCCTACGCCACCATGATGCTGGCGGACATGGGCGCCGAAGTGCTGAGGGTAGAAGCCCCCGACCGGGTAGACCTGGCCAAGGTAATGCCGCCCTTTGATGGCAAGTTCAGTACCACGTTTTCTTACCTGAGCCGTGGCAAGCAAACCCTGCAGCTCAATCTTAAACAGCCGGAAAGCGTGGAGAAGATCAAGGAGCTGGTGAAGGACTACGACATTGTGGTGGAACAGTTTCGCCCGGGTGTAATGGACCGCCTGGGCGTGGGGTATGAAACCCTGAAGGCCATCAACCCGAAACTGATCTACTGCGCCATCACCGGCTACGGCCAGACCGGCCCCTACAAAGACCGCGCCGGCCACGACATCAACTACCTGGCCATCTCCGGCGTTGCCAGCCACTGCGGCCGCGCCGACAGCGGCCCGCCCCCCATGGGCATCCAGATTGCCGACGTAGCCGGAGGCTCCCACCACGCCGTCATGGGCATCCTCGCCGCCGTCATCCAGCGCCAGCAAACCGGGCAGGGCGCCTTCATCGATATCAGCATGACCGACGCTGCATTTGCCCTCAACGCCATGGCCGGCGCTGCGGCACTGGCTGGCGGTGTAGAGCAGAAACCCGAGGGCGGTATGCTCAATGGCGGTACTTTCTACGACTACTACCAGACCAGCGATGGCCGTTGGTTGTCTGTGGGTAGCCTGGAACCGCAGTTCTCGGCACGGCTGTGCGACACGCTGGGCATCAGCGAAATGAAGAGCTTTGCCTTGAGCCAGAACCCGGAGCATCAGCAAAGGCTGAAAGCGGCGATTAAAGAGAAGATTGCCGGGAAAACGTTTGCCGAGTGGCGGGAGGTTTTTGCAGAGGTGGATGCCTGTGTGGAGCCGGTGCTGACGATTGAGGAGGCGGCGGAGCATCCGCAGATTGTGGCGCGGGGGATGGTGGTTGAGAAAGACAGGGGGGATGGTTTGGGGCAAAGGCAGTTGGGGTGCCCGGTACAGTTTCGGCAGCATTGACATTAAGAGGGAAATTTAGCGTCAGTTTCTGGAAAGTGTGATGGAGGCTGTTAGGTTGAGTAGGTTAACGATTATTTCGGCCGGAAGTTCACCTACGAGGGTTCTCAGGCTGGGTCAGTTACTACCAGTCGACGGATGAGCGATCGCCGTATTTTAACGATCAGGAGCAGTGATATCGGGAGAAGGGTTACCGGATGGTGTATTTCACTGAGCGGGGGACTGAAGTTAATTTGGTGCTAAATTGGAAGATGAAGATTTCGGCTGAGTGAATTGAAAGTAGTTTGGAACCTGATGGCTAATGGAGGCGTTCTTAAGTTTTAATGATACCAATGAAAAGCCTCGGCGCTGTCGGTGCTTAAGGCCGTGTTAGTATCTGCCTGTTTTTGACGGCGAAAGAGCACCGGATGATTAAGCAATCTATTCCGTTAGCCACAAAAAAATGCCCGGCAAAGTTGCCGGGCATTTTTTACTAAAACATAAAGCTATATCAGGGAGTTTCAGGTGTTGGAGCAGTCTGTTTAACAAAATTAGTGTTATTGAACTGGATCGCCGCGCCATCTGCGCTGAAGAACGAAATAATGTTCGTTGCCATATCCGCGAACACTGCCGTTTCTGTTGCAGTGGTCGGTTGGATGATGGTGTTATGGGATCCAGCAGTGAACCTGACTGCGTTTGCTGGGACTGATGTTAAACCGTTCGTAGTTATTGTATCGGCTTCAAGTCCGACAAACAGAGGCTCAGTGCCCGCAAGCGGTGCTGGAAGTGCGTTACTGAATGGCGCCGTATATTCGCCAGCGTAAGCAACCTCTGCAGCAACCGGAATAGTTTGATCCTGAGTTGAGCGATCTGCGCCATCACCGTAAATCTCGTTTAGATAAAGCGGTGTTTGAGTGCCCAGAAGCGAGCTCGTAAAGTTCAGAGGGTCGATGCTATCCAGCGATGCTTGCGCCACGTTCAAGTAGAGTTCAAGGTTGCGAGAACCTTGGGTCAGTCCCGATTTGGCCAGACCAGCAAGTACGGTTCCGCTAATTGAAGGGGAGTTCTCCAGTAGCTTGGCAATGCCCGCCCCAGGAGTGACAAAGGCTGCGGCCGTAATTGGTTTGATGTTGGTGTTGCCAAGAACCGGATCCTGAGCAATACCGTTTGCCAGGGTGACAAAGGAGTTGCCGAGAATGCCGCCAAGCGAGTGGCCAACGAAGTAGACGTTGCTGGCACCGCCAACGTCAACATCTCCTCCGCCAGTTGCCGGGTTTCCGTCGTCATCCGCATTATCAAGATCCAGAATGTTCAGATTGACGAGGCTGGCATTCAGGTTTAGGAGGTCTACAACACCTTGACGCAAGTTATCTCGGGCTGCAGGCAAGTTTCCGAGGTTCAAGAAGAATTGAGCTGTAGAGCCTACAGTTTTAGTGACATCTGTAGAATAAACCATTCGTGCAGGATCGCCTGTGGCATTCTGTCCCCAGCCGAAATGGCGCTCACTCATCGGTAACAGACTATCACTAAAAGTGCCGTCGTTTTGTAGCGCCACATCAACGCTTAGGCCGAGAGATGGGTCAAGTGCACCTGTAGCCAACCTCGGTGCAATGCCATGCATAGGCAAATCGATGGCCACAGTCACAAAGCACTTGCCTGCCAGTTGGTTTCCGAGAGCGAGGCTGTGTGAGCGGTTTCCGAAAATGCCGTGTTGGTAAATTACCACGTCATAGGGAGCTGTAGCTGTGCACGCCGAAGTTGCCGATGGTACTTGAAGCAACATCGGAACGAAGACTTCGCTTTGTTCAGTAGCGAAGGGATAACGGAATGTTACCAGATCAGATGGCGGTGTAGTGCCAGCTTCGTTACTTTGTGACGCATCAATTAAGCCTCCGACGGTTTTAGAGGCTTCCCATGCAACATTCAGGTTCGATGGGTCTGACTCTGTCGGTGTGCCAAGATAGTAAGGAAGGGTTATCCCCCACTGCATGATATCAGCAGACTGGGTGAGTGCTGGATTTGCATCTGATGCGGAAACGCGGGTGGCTTCTATTGGGGTGATGGTTCTTGGTTCGGGATTGCTAAAGTCAGCCCCGTTAGCATCAAGGCCGCTGGCAGTCGCTGCTGCTGTAGCCTGGATGGTTGCATCATTTGTTGCAGCGGCGGTGCCGGCCACCGTTGCAAGGGTGCCATATTGTTCGGATGGCCCCATTTTCGCAAAAGTTTCAGCGTTTTCTGACAGATACTTGGCAATAGCGGTTTGGCGGGCCTTGACTACACCACTTTTGTAGAAAAACGCAGCTGGGGACGTTGCAGCTTCAAGAACATCCTCTGTACCGCCCGTTGTAAAAGTTAAAGCCATCGAGATATTGTTTTTGCTTAGGCTTGGAAGTCCTAGCTGTGAACGAACACCGTTGACGACGTTAGAGAAGTAGCCGTCCGCCAGTTGTTCCCAGGAGCGTAACGCCGGCACAAGGTCTTGAAGTTGTGATGATATTAGACCCGCACTGTCTCCGTCTCGGTCAACGATATTTGAATACACGGTGTCGCTGATCAGTGGATCCCCATCTTCGTCCAAAATCTCATTTGTAACGATGACAAGGTACTTCTTCTTCGGATCTAGAGGCTTGAGAGGCGTGATTCTCAGGGTGTTATCTGTTCCGCCGTCCAGGCTGACAACTTCAACCCTGAACTGGTCCAGATACTCAGTTACAGGCTTTGCTCCCGGGGCTCCAGCAAGAGTTAGGCCGATATCAAATGTTGGCGTTTCCCCGGGCAGTACGCCGCTTTCTGGAATGGCGAGTTCTAGCTCAGTAGCAAGCGCTGTGTAATAGTCAGAACTGTTTTGAAGAGAGTCTCCGCCCGGGAAGTCCAGGCCAAGAAGAAACACGTTTTGCGTAGGGTTGGGGATCGGTCCCAAGTCTGGGTGATTGATCAACGGGCGACCGTCTACGGTCTCGGTATTAATTGAGCCTGATAGCTTAATGTCAAATTGAGCAGTAGTAGACGAACCGTCAAGTGCATCAAGACCTGCAGTGATGGCGTTATCGTTGGAGCCCGCCATAGTACCGTCGCCAGCAGTCTCCTGACCAAAAAGAATGTCGTTCGGTGTCGGCAGCTGCTTGGTAGCCGGGTTAAAAATCGGCCAGGTCTTCCCATCAATGGAAGAATCTTTGTACTTCGGATCAGGGTTAGCGTTTTTGGTGTCGCTGCCGCTGTCAAAACAGCCAGTCAACCCAAGGGAAGAAGCCACGGCAAGACTTATTAGAGTTTTCTTGAACATGGGTGGAACCTTTTCCTGTTGTTGTTTCGTTATATCCGGCTTAGACGGAACCGGTCGGCCCCTGAATTCCGCTCTTTTGCCTGTTCTGCTTGTCTGTTTGATTGTCTGAAATTGTAGCCAGCACGTTTAGCCAATTTCTGTAGCTTTGACTATAGCGACACAGTGGCAAGTGTTGATCAGCCAAAAGTGTGATTCTGCTTTTGGAATCCCTCCTCGCACGGTTGGAGTGGCCTTCCTGAAAAATAGTGGGCTGTGCGGGGTTTGTCGAGTGGCCCGGTGCACAGAACTGCCTGTTTTAACAATTTGTTGCGAATATGAACGGAACGGGCCATAGATTTTGCCGTTTCAGGTAATAGCGCCGTTCGCCTTCCGTCGCATCACGCGCCGGCGGGAATTTCTGGTAAACTCTCGCTTCCTTATTTAAAGGCAGGGGCTGCCTTGGCAGTTCCGCACCACTCCCATAATCAGAAAGCTGATGAGGCGACTATGACCACCGTAATCCGCCAGGACGACCTGATCGAAAGCGTAGCCGATGCGCTGCAGTTTATTTCCTATTACCATCCGAAGGATTTCATTCAGGCCGTGTACGAGGCCTACCAGCGGGAAGAGTCCCAGGCGGCCAAGGATGCCATGGCCCAGATTCTGATTAACTCCCGTATGTGCGCCCAGGGCCATCGCCCGATCTGCCAGGACACCGGTATTGTCACCGTGTTCGTGAACATCGGTATGGATGTGAAGTTCGAGTGCGACATGGCGCTGGACGATGTGATCAACGAAGGCGTTCGCCGCGCTTACACCCATCCGGACAACGTACTGCGGGCCTCTGTGCTGGCAGACCCGGACGGCAAGCGCCAGAACACCAAGGACAACACCCCGGCCATCATCCACTACAAGATGGTGCCGGGTAACACCGTAGAAATCCACGTGGCAGCCAAGGGCGGCGGTTCTGAAGCCAAGTCCAAGTTTGCCATGCTGAACCCGTCTGACTCTGTGGTGGAGTGGGTTCTGAAAATGATTCCGCAGATGGGTGCCGGCTGGTGTCCGCCTGGCATGCTCGGTATTGGGATTGGTGGTACCGCCGAGAAGGCGATGGAACTGGCCAAGGAAGCCCTGCTGGACCCGATCGATATTCACGATCTGCAGGCCCGTGGCGCCTCCAACCGCGCTGAAGAGCTGCGCCTTGAGCTGTTCGAGAAGGTAAACGATCTGGGTATCGGCGCCCAGGGTCTGGGTGGCCTGACTACCGTGCTGGATGTGAAGGTAAAAGATTACCCGACCCACGCGGCCAACAAGCCGGTGGCAATCATCCCGAACTGTGCCGCTACCCGCCACGCGCACTTTGTGTTGGATGGCACTGGCCCGTCCCTGCAGACGCCGCCGAGCCTGGATGACTGGCCGGAAATCACCTGGGAAGTGGGTGAAAACGTGCGCCGCGTGAATCTGGACACCGTCACTCCGGGAGACGTGAAAGACTGGCAGCCGGGTGAAACCGTTCTGCTGTCTGGCAAGATGCTGACCGGCCGTGATGCGGCCCACAAGAAGATGGTGGATATGATCGAGCGGGGCGAAGAGCTGCCGGTGGATCTGAAAGGTCGCTTCATCTATTACGTGGGCCCGGTTGATCCGGTGCGCGAGGAGGTGGTTGGCCCCGCTGGCCCCACCACCGCCACCCGTATGGATAAGTTCACCGACACCATGCTGGAGAAAACCGGCCTGACCGGCATGATCGGTAAAGCCGAGCGTGGCCAGGTTGCCATCGACGCGATCAGAAAGCACGGCGCGGTGTACCTGATGGCCGTAGGCGGAGCCGCTTACCTGGTGTCCAAGGCCATCAAGGGTGCCAAGGTTGTGGCCTTTGAAGAGCTGGGTATGGAAGCCATTTACGAGTTTGAAGTGGAAGACATGCCGGTCACCGTAGCGGTAGATTCCCGCGGCAGCTCCGTGCACCAGACCGGCCCGGTTGAGTGGCACGACAAGATCATTGCTGCGAAAGCGGTTTGATCTGAGTCTGCGGTAGTATCAGTGTAGCCCTGGGCGTTCTGCTCAGGGCTGCCACTGAAATCAATTTCAAGGTTTTTTCTGCACGTTTCTTCTCTCCCATCCCTAAAGTTTTCCGATTAGAATTTGCACTATAAATATAGTCAAAGCAGATTGTTTTGGTGCGATCTACACATTTTCTTTGTGGTGATTAGATGATGTGCTAGTTTTAGCTCATGAGCAGATTTTCACGGCACCAGGTACTCAAACGTTTGCAGACTGAACTGCCCCGAGGCGGGCCTTTCGATTTGTCTGTGCTCGCCCGGTTTGGAGTTTCACCGCAGCTGGCGGCTCAGTATGCAGAGGCCGGTTGGCTCGTTCGTTTGGGGCACGGGGTCTATGCTTTCCCCAACGACGATTTTGATATCTTCGGCGGCTTGAAGTTGTTGCAGAGCCGAGTTGCAGGATTGCACATCGGCGGAAAGAGCGCTTTGGCGCTGCAGGGGGTTCGGCATAATCTGGGCAGTACGGAGAGCTGTGTGCTGTGGGGAGATAAGCGCTATTCCTTGCCAGACTGGTTTACCTCCCGTTTTCCTTCACGGTATTGTCATGCCAAATTGTTTGAGTGGCCGGATAACGAGCTGGAACGAAAGACTCTCACCACACCGCCGGGATTGCCTGAGCATGTAGTTGTAGCTTGTCCGGAGCGAGCAGTTCTTGAGCTTCTTTATGAAGTCGGTGTGAAACAGAGTCTAGAGGAAGCCCGTAATCTCTTCGATGGTCTGCGCTCACCCAGAAAGCAGGTTCTCGGTGATCTGCTTTCCTGTTGCACTAGCGTTAAAGCGGTGCGCCTGTTTCTTACCTGGGCAAGAGAAACTGAATTAGTGGATGTTGATGCTTTGTTGGAGGACTTTCCGGTTCGTACCGGCAGTTCCTCCCGCTGGATGACCAGGCTGGATGATGGCACATTGCTCAGCCTCAACCCCCAAGGATAGGGATTAGTATGTGCAAAACATACGCTGACACGGTGCGCCTGTTATTAACAGTGGCGCCGGAGGTGTTCGCCAACGATATATTCGCGATGAAAGGTGGCACCGCCATCAATCTGTTTCTTCGGGATATGCCCCGGTTATCGGTTGATATTGATGTTGTTTATCTTCCGCGGGAGAAAAGCCGAGATGAGGCTTTGCGAGACGTCAACCAGCAGCTGGCGGCCATCAGTGAGCGCATCTTTAAGCGCGGGCTGCATGCGCGACTGATTCCTGCCCGAAATCGTGGCGATACCAAGCTGATTGTCGAAAGCGAAACCAGTCAGGTCAAAGTTGAGGTCAACGCCGTCTTTCGTGGTAGCGTGTTGCCTCCAGAGCGGCGTCCGTTGAGTGCCTGCACGAGCGATCGGTTTAGCGTTGAATTCGATCTTCCCATACTGGCGCCCGATGAGCTTTACGGGAGCAAGCTGGTCGCTGCGCTTGACCGGCAGCACCCTCGGGATTTGTTTGACGTTTGGCAGCTGTATGAATCCGGCGGCATCACCGAGGGGATGATTGAGTGCTTTGTCGTCTATCTTGCGGGGCATAACCGCCCATCCCACGAAGTGATTTTCTGTAATGAGAAAAATATCGCCCATGAGTTCGAGAGGGCCTTTGTTGGCATGAGCGAAGTTGAATGCTCGCTAGAAACCCTGATTGAGGCGCGGGCTCGGTTGCAGCGAGAGCTGGTTGTGAGGTTAACGGGCCCGCAACGGCAGTTTCTGATCGGCTTGGCTCGTGCTGAGCCAGACTGGTCCCTCTTGACGTGTCGTCATGCTCAAGAGCTGCCAGCATTGCGCTGGAAGCTCAGTAACCTTGAAACGTTTCGAAAGAGACGACCTGAAGATTTTGAGGCGCAGGCCAGGGCGCTTGAATCGGGCTTGGGGCAGGTCTGAGTGGTTTCTAAGGCTGCCACTGAAAGTCTTTCATTTTTACCCTTCCTTTATATACGTCCACCCCTTCCAGTCTCAGTTTCTCGGTTTGAAGCTGGCAGGTTTCTGTGCCTTCAGGAAAAGCGATCTGGCCGTTGCTCCGGATAACCCGGTGCCAGGGAATGTTGTGGCCGGCGGGCAGCTTGCCCAGTGCACGGCCAACAAAGCGCGCCTGCCGGCCGAGACCGGCCATGGCGGCTACCTGGCCGTAGCTGGCCACTTTCCCTTCCGGGATCGCGGCCACTGTCTGCCAGATTCTTTGCTCTTTAGTGGGTTCGTTCTCGAACGTGTCCATTCAGAGCCTCATGGCTGTTTATCCGCTGTCGGTTAGATGCGCAAGGCGCCGTCCACTTCGATCATGCGGCCGGAGACATAGTCGTTCTCCAGGATGAATGCCACCGCAGAGGCGATTTCCTCCGGCTTGCCCATGCGCTTGAGCGGGATGCCGGCGGTCATTTTCTCCAGGGCTTCCGGCTTCATGGAGGCGGTCATCTCGGTTTCGATGAAGCCCGGGGCGATGCCCATGCAGCGGATGCCGTAGCGGGCAAGTTCCTTGGCCCACACCGGAACCAGGGCAGACACGCCGGCCTTGGCGGCAGAATAGTTGCTCTGGCCCATGTTGCCGGCGCGCGAGATGGAGGCGATGTTGATGATGGCGCCCTGGTCACCGTTTTCGATCATGCGGGTGGCGGCTTCACGGCCACACAGGAACACGCCGGTGAGGTTTACGTCGATAACGGATTGCCACTGTGCCAGCTCCATGCGCTTTTCCAGCTTGCCGTCTTTGAACTTCACCAGCAGGCCATCGCGCAGGATGCCGGCGTTGTTCACCAGGCCATTCAGGTGGCCGAAGTCGTTGATGATAGCCTGGAAGGTAGCCTCTACATCGTCTTCCTTGGCCACGTTGCAGACGTAGGTTTTGGCATCGCCACCGGCTTTTTTGCAGGCTTCGGCAGCCTCAGCGAGTTTGTCTTCCATCAGGTCGATGAGGGCGATCCTGGCGCCCTTCGCTGCCAGGTATTCCGCCATGGCGCGGCCGAGGCCCTGGCCACCGCCGGTGATTGCAATTACCGAGTCTTGAAGTTTCATGGTTTGCCCTAATTAAAGTCAGAAGTGGTTCTACGTTCTGTGTGTCTGCGTCGCTTTTATGGGAGGCATTTTGCCCGTTTTCTTTTTTCTTTTCATCGTTATGCCCATCGCCGAGCTGGCGGTGCTGATTCAGGTCGGCAGCTTGATTGGCGTGCTGAACACCGTCGGGCTGGTTTTTCTTACGGCGGTAATCGGCGCCTGGTTGTTGCGCCAGCAAGGGCTGGCCACGTTATTGCGGGCGAATGAACGGCTCAACAGTGGCGAACTGCCGGCGAAGGAAGTGGCCGAAGGGCTGATTCTTGCGGTGGGTGGTGCCATGTTGCTGACTCCGGGCTTCATTACCGACACCTTTGGTTTTCTGTGTTTGTTGCCGGGTACGCGGCACTGGCTGGCGGCGCAGGCGCTGAAGCGGATGACCGTGGCCGGGCAGGTGCACAGCCGGAGCTTTTTCTATCAATCCCGGGGTGCCGACGGCGACATTATCGAGGGCGAGTACCAGGATCAGACTCGGACAGACCGCGATCGCCTCGAAAAAAAGTGAAAAATTTTTCGTTCAGGGGTGTTGAAAACGTTTCCGGCAACCCCATTAACTCACCACAGATTCGTCTCAGGCTGAAAACTACTGACTATCAGTGGCTTGGATGCCGGGGCAATTTGTCCGGTCCGGGGTTCCGGCCAGACATTTTTAACATGCAATTGTCATTGCCACATTAATCTGACTATTGGAGAAACAGAGCAATGAAAATTCGTCCGCTCCACGATCGTGTTGTCGTACGCCGTAAGGAAGAAGAAGAGAAAACTGCGGGTGGCATCGTGCTGCCGGGTAACGCCAAAGAGAAGCCTTCCCAGGGCGAGGTTGTTGCAGTAGGCAACGGCCGTGTTCTGGATAACGGCGAAACCCGTGCACTGGCGGTCAAGGTGGGTGACACCGTGGTCTTCGGCCAGTATGCCGGTAACACCGTTAAGGTTGATGGTGAAGAGCTGCTCATTATGAGCGAAAGCGAAATCTACGGCGTGCTTGAGTGATCGCAACCGCGATAAGCACGAACGCTCATTAACCCGATCTGATTCAACTTCGGTTTAACGAACAGGAATAGAAGACATGGCAGCAAAAGACGTTAAGTTCGGTGATAGCGCCCGCAAACGCATGGTTGCAGGTGTAAATGTTCTGGCAGACGCCGTAAAGGTAACGCTGGGCCCGAAAGGCCGTAACGTGGTTCTGGAGAAGTCGTTCGGTTCTCCGACTGTAACCAAAGACGGTGTTTCCGTAGCCAAGGAAATCGAACTGAAAGACAAGTTCGAAAACATGGGCGCCCAGATGGTCAAGGAAGTTGCTTCCCAGGCCAACGAAACTGCCGGTGACGGCACGACCACCGCAACCGTTCTGGCCCAGGCCATTGTGAGTGAGGGTATCAAGGCGGTAACCGCCGGCATGAACCCGATGGACCTGAAGCGCGGCATCGACAAAGCCACCGCTGAAGCCGTAAAGGCCATCCGTGAAATGGCAACTCCTTGCGACGACAGCCGCAACATCGCCCAGGTTGGTACTATCTCTGCCAACGGCGACGAGACAATCGGCCGCATCATTGCCGACGCCATGGAGCGTGTAGGTAAAGAAGGCGTTATTACTGTTGAAGAAGGCCGTGGCCTGGAAGACGAGTTGGACGTAGTCGAAGGTATGCAGTTCGACCGTGGTTACCTGAGCCCGTACTTCATCAACAACCAGGACAGCATGTCTGCTGAACTGGATGACCCGTACATCCTGCTGGTAGACAAGAAAATCTCCAACATCCGCGAACTGCTGCCGGTGCTGGAAGCTGTCGCCAAGGCGGGCAAGCCGCTGCAGATCATCGCCGAAGACATCGAAGGCGAAGCGCTGGCAACCCTGGTTGTGAACAACATGCGTGGCATCGTTAAAGTCAACGCCGTCAAGGCGCCTGGCTTTGGTGACCGTCGTAAGGAAATGCTGCAGGACATCGCCATCCTGACCGGTGGTACTGTGATTTCCGAAGAAGTAGGCCTGACTCTGGAGAACACCACTCTGGATGACCTGGGTACGGCCAAGCGTGTTAACGTAACCAAGGAAAACACCACCATTATCGGCGGTGCCGGTGCCCAGGGCGACATCGAAGCCCGCGTTGAGCAGATCCGCAAGCAGATCGAAGACAGCACTTCTGACTACGACAAAGAGAAACTGCAAGAGCGCGTAGCCAAGCTGGCTGGCGGTGTTGCCGTAATCAAGATCGGTGCCGGTTCTGAAGTGGAAATGAAAGAGAAGAAGGCTCGCGTTGAAGACGCGCTGCATTCTACCCGCGCTGCCGTTGAAGAAGGCATCGTAGCCGGTGGTGGTGTAACCCTGATCCGCGCTATCGCTGCGCTGGACAAGGTTGATGCCATCAACGAAGAGCAGAAGGCCGGTGTTAACATCCTGCGTCGTGCCATGGAAGCTCCGCTGCGTCAGATCGTATTCAACGCCGGTGGTGAGTCTTCCGTTGTTGTGGCCAAGGTAAAAGAAGGCCAGGGCGCCTACGGTTACAACGCGGCCACTGAAGAGTACGGCGACATGCTGGAGATGGGTATCCTGGATCCTGCCAAGGTAACCCGCTCTGCACTGCAGGCTGCGGCTTCTGTTGCGTCTCTGATCATCACCACTGAGGCGATGGTTGCAGACGAGCCGGAAGACGAGAAAGCCGGCGGCGGCATGCCGGACATGGGTGGTATGGGCGGAATGGGAGGCATGGGCGGCATGATGTGATGCCGGCCAGGCCCCGACCAGGTCTCAGTTTTTGAGGCTTGGCCCGATCTACCCCTGAGAAACCCCGCGCTGGTTCACACTGGCGCGGGGTTTTTCGTTTTTTTGTCATGAACTTGCAGGGTGGCTTTGATAGACTCGGCTACCGGTTTTTAAATGTGCAGGATGCAATGAGCGAATCCCCGAAAAAATCCTTCCTTGGCCCCGGCAAGTTTATTCTTCTGCTGCTGCTCGGCCTTGTGGTTTATGGGGTAACGCTGGTGTTCTGGGTGCCTGCCGGATGGCTTTGGCACAAGGCTTCCGGGCATATCCAGTTACCACCCCAGGTTCAGGTGCAGCAGGTTTCCGGGCAACTCTGGAATGGCACCGCCGGGTTGAACCTCGGAGGCTTCCCGGCAAGGGTGCACTGGCAGTTAAGTTGGCCTTCGGTCACGGAACTGGCATTGCCTGTCGAATTTTCAGTGTCTTCGTCACAATCCCGCATTGAAGGCCTTGCCAGCTTGGGCTGGCCCGCTAATTTTGAAGTAAGCGGCAAGGGTGCCGTTACCGTGGCCGAATTCAGGGACCTGATTCGCCAGAGCGGTGGTGCGATGATAGAAGGGCAGGTATCGGTTGATCGTTTTCAGGTGGCCTGGGCCGATAACCGTTTGCAGCAGGCGGAAGGTTCAGGGCGCTGGCCCGGAGGGCTGGTCACCTGGCCCATGGGTAACGACACCGGCCAGGCACGGTTCCCGCCCATGCAGGCCAACCTGGATACCGTGGCAGACGGAGTCGCCCTGACCATCGCCGAGCAGGGTGCCAGCGGCCCGGCAGCCGATGCCAGCATAGGCCGCGATGGCATGATGGGGATTCGCGTGTACAAACGCATGGTGGACCTGGCAGGACAACCCTGGCCGGATTCCGCAAGTCCGGATGATGTAGTCTTCCGGGTCAGGCAGCCGCTGCTGCCCGGAGGGTTCTGAGGTGGCAGGTTTGTCGGTACAGGTTCAGGAGCGCATAGCGCGGCTGGTCGCCAATCTGTTGCTGGTGGTGTTGGTCGTGGTTCTTGGTGTTGAACTGGCGAAGATCACCTGGTTGTTCGCCTGGAACGACCGGCCGGTTCCGGAGATTTACGGCCAGGCCAGTGGCCCTGCGTCAGGGCCGGCCGGTGGTGAGCTGGCTTCGGTGGCCGGGTACGAGTTTTTCGGGCGGCCGGAAGGGCAGGCTGGCGTGGCGGATGTTGTACGTCGCTCGGCACCCGAAACCGGCCTTCGGTTGAAACTTGAAGGTGTGCTGATTGGCCCCGTGCCGGAAGAGTCCGGAGCCATTGTCGCCGGTAGTAACGGCGAAACCGAGTATTATCGGGTCGGGGATACGCTGCCGGGCAACGCGGAGTTAGCGGAAGTAGAGCCTCAAAGGATTTTGTTGCGCCGGGGGGGCCGATATGAATCCCTGGCGTTCGAGGAAGACATCGGAGTGGAGGCAATGGTTGCGGAAGAGCCGCAACAGGCGGCACAATCGCCAGACTCCTATCTTGCCGATGCTCGGGCCAGGCTGGATTCCGAAGGCGCAGCAGCGCTGGCAGCCTACGGTTTGAGCCCGGCAGACGAGTCCGGGCAGTCGGGTTATGTGTATGATGGTTCCAACCCGATGTTGAATGCGGTCAATCTGCGCCCGGGGGATGTCATTACAGCCATTAACGGCCAGCGCCTGGGTGATGTAGAACAGGACAAGGCGTTGCTGGATGACTGGCGGAACCAGAGCCAGCTGGATATAGAAATAGAGCGTGACGGATCCATACTCACCGTCAGTTATGCCATACCCGAACAGTGGCGCTGAACGGGTAATTTACAACAGGATGATATCGCCAGATGTATAACCACAAAACCAATCTTCTCCGGACCCTTCTGTTTGTAATCCTGCTGCCGGTGATGTCGGTGGTTCAGGCCCAGGAGGAAACCTGGCGGCTCAACCTCAAGGATGCCGATATCCGGGCCTTTGTCACCCAGGTTGCCGATATAACCGGCTACAGTTTTGTGGTGGACCCCCGGGTAAAAGGCAAGGTAACGGTGTTGTCCAGCGCCCCCATGAACAAAGACGAAATCTACGACCTGTTCCTGGCCGTGCTGAACGTTCACGGTTTCACCGCCATACCCGGTGAGGAAGTGGTGAAAATTGTTCAGCAGGTAGATGCCAAGCAGTCTGCCGAGATTCTGGATCGCTTCCCTGTTACCCCTTCGGAACAGCTGATCACCCGGGTAATCCAGATCGACAACGCCAACGCCCTGGAGCTGGTGCCCATCCTGCGCCCGCTGGTGGCAAAGTATGGCCACCTGGCCGGTGTGGCGGCAGCCAACGCCCTGATTGTGAGCGACCATTCCTCCAACATTCAGCGCATTGAACAGATTGTGCGCGAACTGGACAGCCCGTCGAAATACGAAGTCGAAGTTATCCAGCTTAAAGAGGCCTGGGTCGGTGACATGGTTAAGCTGCTGCAGGAACTGGCCCCGGATGAGCTGGGCCGCTCCGGTGGCGATAACGTGGCGCGCAAGTATAACGTGACGGCCGATGAGCGCAGTAACCGCCTGATTCTTCGCGGCGACCAGACCTTTCGCGACAAGATGCGTGGCCTGATCCGTCAACTGGACCAGCCCTCTGCTACCGGCGGTACCACCAATGTAATCCGCCTTCGCCATGCCGATGCCAAGGTACTGACCGAGATTCTCAAGGGTGTGATGGGTGAAGTCGCCCGTGAAGCGCCCGGTGCCAGCGGTGCTGCCGGTGGTGGGTCTGGTAGTCGCCAGTCTTCCTCGTTCTCCGTGTTTGCTGATGAAGGCCTGAACGCCCTGGTGGTTCGCGGTGAGCCTTCTCTCATGCAGGAAGCGGAGCAGATTGTGGCGGCCCTGGATGTGCGTCGTGCCCAGGTGATGATTGAGGCCGCCATCGTTGAAATCAGCGACGAGCTGGGCGACCAGTTGGGCGTTCAGCTTGCGGCCGGTGATGAATCTGTTGGCTCGGTACCAGCAATCGGCACCAACCTGACCAGCGGTGAAGGCATGGTGGGCCTGAACTCGGTTATCGGTGCGCTGGTGGGCGATATGATTCCCCAGCTTGGCGGCGGTATTACCATCGGTGCCGGCGAGCGTGACGAAAACGGTATTACCTGGGGCGTGTTGATTCAGGCGCTGTCGTCTTCCTCGGCCGCCAACCTGTTGTCGACGCCGAGCATCATTACCCTGGATAACCAGGAATCCGAAATCATCGTGGGCCAGAACGTTCCGTTCCGGACCGGTGAGTCCACGGTAACCGGGGACGGTACCACCAACCCGTTCACTACCATCGAGCGACGGGATGTGGGCCTGTCCCTGAAGGTGACGCCAACCATCAGTGCCGATGGCCTGGTACGGCTGGTGGTTGAGCAGACCACCGAGGATATCTCTACCACCAACGTGGCCGGTGCCTCTGACCTGATCACCAACAAGCGGGAAATCAAAACCACGGTGCTGGCCGATGACGGCGAAACCGTGGTGCTGGGCGGTCTGATCAAAGACGACTACCAGGTGAGCAAAAGCAAGGTGCCGCTGCTGGGAGATATCCCGCTGCTGGGCCGTTTGTTCTCCTCGGAATCCGAAACCCGCGTGAAGCGTAACCTGCTGGTGTTCCTGCGCCCGACCATTATGCTGGGCAAAGACGAGAGCGTGGCGGCAACCACCGAGAAGTTCAATCGCCTGTGGGATGTGGACCTGAGCGTGCGTGAGAAGCTTGGCTTGCCAGCCCCGGACCAGCAGCCGTCTGTCGACATGCTGTTTGAAGGCCGTCGCCAGTAACAGACGCCGAATCGAAAAAGGCCAGGCTCCCTTTCGGGAGCCTGGCCTTTTTTTTATTTATGCCAGGCGAAATCAAAGTGGAGGCATCGGGCAATCCAGCTGGTCTGCTACCAGTCTCATCAGTTCGTATTCTTTTACATCTACCTTGCCGTCGTGGCTGATGCAGTAGCCACAGGCGTCGATGATGCCCGGTTTCAAGAGTGGCGACAGGCGGCTCAGCATATGCAGGGCTTCGCTCAGCTGGCGCATAGACACTTTCTGTTCTGCATCCTGCTCTGAGCCGCTGCCAAAACCGGCCATGGCCTGCCGGTACAACTGCCCGGCTTGCTCGCTTGAGTCGCTGCCCGCCCGGGCAAACAGGCTCAGCACGCGGCTGATGGCCGGTAATACCTGCCGGTAGTTGCGGTATTTCACCGGAATGATCTCTTCGGCACCGGCACCCAGATGGCGGTTCAGGAAGGTGGTGAGTGCCAGTTCGAACAGGTTCACCCGCTTGTCTGCTGCCACCAGCTTCTGAACATTGCTGATCAGTTGTTGTCGTTCGTCCGGGTCCAGCTTTCTCAGGGCGGGCATGGCCAGTTCCAGTACCGGGAAACGGGCGGAATCGCCCAGCCTTGCCAGGGTGGGCAGTAAGTTGTCGAGCAGGGTCGCCTTGGCGCCCAGCAGCGAATGCTCGGGAATCAGAGCAAGCCATTCCTGCTGTTGCTGGCCCGGCAGTTCACGGATCAACAGACCATAGCAGAGCTGAATGGCGCCGGCCCGGGTATAGAGCAGGCTGCGGAAGGTGGATGGCAGTTGCTGCAGAAGGTGGGCCGCGAAAGCCTCGCTTTGGGGGGTAACGGTGCCCACTCTTTTCGACAGGGTGGCGGCGCTTTCTCCGGTGCCGGCGGCCAGCGAGGAGCGCACCGGGGAGAAGCGGTTGCCACCATGGCTACCGCGGGCGGGTTCGACGACCTGATTGACCAGGTCGCCAACGCGTGTGCTGGCGCTCTCTGCCGGCCGCTGGCGCAGGGCGCTGTCCGGTTCGGTATCCCTCAGCCGGCTGCGCAGGCGCGCCAGTAGCCCGGGCTGGATGGCGTTGATGCGTTCGTCGATGGGGGGATGCGAAGCCAGCAGGCTGGTGAATTTCATTCGGGCGGATTCGCCAAAACACATATGGTTCATATCGCTGGCGTGGCTGGTGGTGTCCAGGTAGCCGCCTTTCATCCCGATTTTGAACAGTGCACCACCAATGCCTTCCGGGTTACGGGTGAACTGTACCGATGACGCGTCGGCCAGCATTTCCCGCTGGCGGGAGACCGCCGCCTGAATCAGCCGGCCGAAGAATACCCCCACATAACCGATGATCATCAGGGCCAGCCCCATCAGGCCGATCAATGCCTGGGCACGGCCGTCGCGGTTGCCACGACTGCGGGCGCCACTGTAAAACCCGGTCCGCAGCAGGAAGTGGCCGATCTGGCCAATCATCAGGATACCCGCAAGCAGGGAAATAAGGCGCACGTTCAGGCGCATGTCGCCGTTGAAGATGTGGCTGAATTCGTGGCCCACCACGCCCTGAAGCTCGTCGCGGCTCAGGTGGGTGAGGGCGCCATGGGTTACCACCATCACCGCCTCACCAGGCGTATAGCCCGCTACAAAGGCATTGATGCCGGTTTCCTGGTCCATTACATAGAGTTCCGGTACCGACACGCCGCTGGCGATGGCCATTTCTTCGACAATGTTGCGCAGCTTCCGTTCTTCCGGGTCCCGGGTGTCGGGCTCAATGAGCCGCGCACCGACCATCTTCGCCACCCGGCTGCCACCGCCGGCCAGGTCCACCCAGCGGATCAGCGAGCCGATCCCGACCAGCAATACCACGGCCACTGCAGTGACCAGGCCATGGCTCGACAGCAGCCAGGTGTGGAAGGGCAGGTAGGATGTGTCGCTGCGGGTGATGGCGTAGCCCACCAGGCATACCGCGAGGGTAATCAGGATAACAGCGGTCAGGAACAGGACAACGAGCAGGCCGGTGTTGCGCCGGGCGTGGGCCTGGCGCTGAAAGAAACCGGGGTTTGCCATGGATCAGGCCTCAGAAGCTGACTTTCGGTGCCTGGCGGGCTTCCGGGGTCTCCAGTTGCAGTTGGGCAGTTTCCTTGAAGGCGAACATGCCGGCAACAATGTTGTTGGGGAATTTCTCCCGGAAGATGTTGTAGCTCATGACACCGTCGTTATAGGCCTGGCGCGCGAAGGCAACCCGGTTTTCGGTGCTGGACAATTCTTCCATCAGCTGCTGTACGGTTTCGTTGGCCTTGAGGTCCGGGTAGTTCTCGGCAACCGCGTAGAAGTTGGCCAGGGCCTTGGTCAGCAGGTTTTCGGCGCCACCCAGGCGTTGGATCTTGGTGCTGTCGCTGGGGTCAGTGGCGGCATCTTTCTGGGCGCTGACGGCGTTGTTTCGGGCTTCCATCACCTGGGTGAGGGTGGATTTTTCATGATCCATATACGCCTTGGCGGATTCCACCAGGTTGGGAATCAGATCGTGCCGGCGCTGCAGTTGCACATCAATCTGGGCGAACCCGTTCTTGAACTGGTTGCGCAGTGATACCAGCTGGTTGTAGATAAAAACCAGGTAGAAAACGACAACGGCAATAACAACAAGGCCGATGACAGTGGTTCCCATGACGACTCCTTGGAGGGTTAACAGGTTGTTCAGGTGTTATTTTCCACGATATTCCGGTGGAATGTCTTTAAGAAGCTCTCAAAATCCCTGGGTGGTACCGGTTTACTGAAGAAATAGCCCTGGCCGATATCGCAGCCTCTGCGGGTAAGGTAAGCCTCCTGTTCCGCAGTCTCCACGCCCTCGGCAATGACCTTGAGTTTCAGGCTGCGGCCCAGGTCGATGATGATGTTGGCAATGCGGGTGTCTTCCTCGTTAACCAGGAGATCCCGGATAAACTGTTTGTCGATTTTGAGGCTGTGTACCGGCATCTTCTTCAGATAGGTCAGGGAGGAGTAGCCGGTACCAAAATCATCCACCGAGATCACAATGCCTGCCTGCTGTAGCTGGTTCAGCTTTCGGATGGCGTCGGCCATGTTGGTCATGAAGCTGGTTTCTGTCACTTCCAGTTCCAGCAGGGCGGCGGGCAGGTGATGGCGATCCAGTGCACCGAGGATATCCTCCACAATAGACTCCTGCCGTAGCTGAACCGCCGAAAGGTTAACGGCCACACGCAGTGACTTGCCCTCGCTGGCCCAGCGGGCGGCCTGCCAGCAGGCCTGGTCCAGAACCCACTGGCCGATTTCCACGATGGATCCGTTGGCTTCTGCTACCGGGATGAAATAGTCCGGCGGAACCAGGCCTTTCTCCGGGTGCTCCCAGCGCAGCAGGGCTTCGGCACCAATCACTTGCTTGTTGCTCAGGTTGATCTGGGGCTGGTACACCAGGTGGAATTCGTGGTTTACCAGGGCGGAGGCCAGATCTTTCTCCAGCTGTTTGCGCTCGCGGATCTGTTTGTCGATGCTGGCCACGTAAAACTGGAAGTGGTTGTGGCTGCTGCGCTTGGCCAGTGCCATGGTCTGCTCGGCGCTTTGCAGCAAGGGGTCTGCTTTCTTGGCATCTGATGGATAAAGGGCGATGCCGATGGTGGCCGTCAGTGAAATTCGGTGGTTGCCGGCATTCACCGGTGTTGCGAAGCTGGCGAGGATCTTTTCTGCGGTTTCTGCAGCCTGGAAGCCGTCTTTCAGGTTTTTCTCCACGATGACGAACTGGTCACTGCCAAGGCGCGCCACCATGAAGCGCTCGGCGGGCAGGTTGGCGGTCAGGCGGCTGGCCATGGTTTGCAGGATGATGTCGCCGGTGCGGAAGCCGCATTGGTCGTTTACCGACTTGAAGTCATCAATGCCGCAGACCATCAGTGCCAGTGTCCGGCTGTTCTTCTGGGCCGTGATTATTTCGTCCCGAAGGGATTCCAGGAAGGTATCCCGGCTTGGCAAGCCGGTGAGCTGGTCGTAGCGGGACAGCTTGTTGACCCGGTCTTCCGCCTCTCGGTGGCGTTTCTGGCTGTCTCCGATGCCCACCAGAAGGTTGTTGGTGGCATTGACCCAGAGCCCCAGCTCATCGTTTCTGTGGCCCCTGGGCAAGGCAATCAGCCGGTCGTCGGGCTTTTCCGGGTCGACTTTCTTTACCGAATGCACAATGCGCAGCAGAGGGCGGGTCAGCAGCAGATGGAATACCACGAACATGATCAGGCCCAGTATCAGCGCCAGGGCAATGCCGGAGGCAAAGGTAACGGCGGCCCGGGTGAGCCAGGTGGCTGCCAGCGGTGCGGTATCAAAGTGGATTTCCAGGTAACCGTAGACGGTGTCGGGGCTGGCGCTGCGGCTGAGGCTTTCGCGGTACTCCTGCACAGCACCGAAAATCGGGTCGGTGAGCGGCCGGAAAGCGTTATCCCTCAGGGGGCGAACCCGGCCACCCAGTTCTTCGCCCGTAGGGTGGGTAATCCTGGCCAGGTGGATAGGTTTGAGCGCAAAAAGGCCGTCGATGACTTGCCGGGCCAGGATGTCGTCAATGCTGAACACCGATTGGGTGGCGGCATCGCGGACCATGCTGATGGTTTGCGCTGCCTGGGCCTCCAGTTCCTTGGATACTCTGCGGGCATCAAGAACCACCTGTACGGAACTCACCAGTACGCCGCAGATGACGGCTGTAGCCAGCATCCAGCGTAGAATCCGGTATCCGAGGTGTTGCTCTACATCCAAGGCTCTGGGCATCCTGCAGTTTCTTGTGTTAACGGCACGGGTGTTTTTGAGGGTTTGTCACGGTTTGTCCGATCAGGACAACAGTATGGTCCACATTTACCGTAACTGCATGGAGTATGGACGATTTTTTCGGAGTTTTGTGATTTGCCTTGTATCTGATTGTAGCGGATTGATAGTGTTCAGAAACACAAACGCCCGCGCGGGTAACCCCGGGCGGGCGTTTGGGGCGTCAGCAGTTTACCCGCTGATGCGCTTGGTGCCTGATCAGGCCAGGTTTTCGTTCACGAAATCCCAGTTCACCAGGTTCCAGAAGCCTTCCAGGTAGTTCGGACGGCTGTTCCGGTAGTCGATGTAGTAAGCGTGTTCCCATACGTCGACGGTCAGTACCGGCTTGTCGGCGCCAGTCAGCGGAGTTTCCGCGTTGCTGGTGTTTACGATGGCAACGCTGCCGTCAGCCTTCTTCACCAGCCAGGTCCAGCCGGAACCGAAGTTGTTGGCGGCCTTGTCGTTGAATTCTTTCTTGAACTCTTCGAAAGAGCCGAAAGCCTTCTCGATGGCTTCCTTGGCTGCGCCAGTGGGCTCGCCACCGCCGTTCGGGCTCAGGCAGTTCCAGAAGAACGTGTGGTTCCATACCTGGGCGGCGTTGTTGAACAGCGGGCCGCTGGCGCTCTTGATGATGTCTTCCAGGGACTTGCTGGCATTATCGGTGCCGTCAACCAGACCGTTCAGCTTGGTTACGTAGGTCTGGTGGTGCTTGCCGTAATGGTATTCCAGGGTTTCCTGGGACATGTGCGGCTCGAGTGCATTCTTTTCGTAAGGCAGTGCGGGAAGTTCAAATGCCATGAGGTCGTTCTCCCTGTCTCTCTGTGTTTGTGGATGTACGTTCAAGCAATATAAGGGCGGTTTGAGTTAAATCAACCCTTTGTCGTTAATGAACTTTTAAACTCCGGGCAGCCCGGCAGGAACTGGGCGCAGGTGCGCACCCGCCACACGAGTTCTTCGTAGCTGTCTGCCAGGATGTTCACATGGCCCAGCTTGCGCCCCGCCCGTTCGCCTTTGTTATAAAGGTGCACATGAGCGTAGGGCAGTTCCAGTATCCGTTCAATGTCGCCATGCTCGCCGATGATGTTGATCATGCAGCTCAGGCCACGGGGTTCCACGCTGCCGAGCGGGTGGCCGCTGACGGCACGGATGTGGTTCTCGAACTGGCTGGTCATGGCGCCTTCGATGCTCCAGTGGCCGGAATTGTGCACTCTGGGTGCCATTTCGTTGGCTACCAGTCCTTCCGGTGTTTCGAACAGTTCGAGGGTTAATACGCCCACATAGTTCAATTCATTCAGCAGGGCTTTGATGTAGCGCTCGGCGTCTTTCTGGACGTGGGCCTGAAGGCCGGGTGCCGGGGCGATGGAGTAACGCAGGATGCCTTCGTGGTGGGTGTTCTCGGCAATGGGGTAGAAGGCAACGTCACCGTCTTCGGCCCGTACCGCAATGATGGAGACTTCGCGGCTGAAATTGACGAATTTCTCTACGATAACCTGTGGGTGGCCGATCATATCCCAGGCGTCGTCGGCCTGGTCCGGGCTTTTCAGTACAGCCTGGCTTTTGCCGTCGTAGCCTTCGGTGATGGATTTCGCGACTACCGGGCAGCCGAGCTCTTCAGCAGCAGCTTTGAGGGAATCTGCGCTGTCGGCCACTTTCCATTCCGGGGTCGGAATGCCGAGCTGGCCGAACAGGGTTTTCTCGGCGACGCGGTTCTGGCAGACCTGCAGGGCCCGGGGGCAGGGGTGTACCGGTTTGTGTTTGGCGAGTTCTTCGGCAACTTCTACGGGAAGGTGCTCGAATTCGTAGGTTACGCGGTCGACTTTGGACAGGAAGTCGTCCAGGTATTTGCCGTCGCGGTCTACGATGGTCTCGCCCAGGCCTGCGCTTGGGCTGCCGGACATGTCATAGAAAACGAAGTCTTTGGCCAGCGGGTATCCGGCCAGGGCGAGCATGCGCCCTAGTTGGCCAGCGCCTAGTACACCGATTCTCATTCGAGCTCTCCTGCCTTTCAAGCTTTGGGAGTGTGATCAGGTCAGGCAGCGCTTTCCAAAACACGCTCCTGCGGCACTTCCCTGTGACGCTTGGGCTCCGCCATCCATGGCTCCGCACAGTTTTGGAAAGCGCTGCCTGACCTGATCAGCAGGTTCTGGAGTTGGTTTCACTGATCCTTGGGATCAGGATTATCCAGGATCGTTTGTGTTTGGGTTGCCCTGAATTCGTCTACGGCCTTTCGCACGCTGTCATCGTGCGTGCCGATAATCTGGGCAGCCAGCAGGCCGGCGTTGGTGGCACCTGCTTTGCCGATGGCCAGGGTGCCCACGGCGATGCCGCCGGGCATTTGTACGATGGACAGTAGTGAGTCCAGGCCGTTCAGGGCCTTTGATTGTACGGGTACACCCAGTACCGGCAAAGAGGTTTGCGAGGCAACCATGCCGGGTAGGTGTGCGGCCCCGCCGGCGCCTGCGATGATTACCTTTAAACCGCGGTCTGAGGCGGTTTTGGCGTAGTCGAAGAGCAGGTCTGGGGTGCGGTGGGCGGAGACTACCCGGGTTTCGTAGGCTACGCCGAGTTTTTCGAGCATTTCGGCGGCGTGTTCCATGGTGGGCCAGTCGGATTTCGAGCCCATGATGAGTCCTACAAGCGGCTGCATGTGCAACTGTCCTGTGATAATTGGAAAGCCGGCCATTGTATGTTTTGGCTACTTACCATGCAACTTCTGCTTTGTTGTAGGATCCGTCCGGCTAAACCTTTATAAGCTGTCATTTTAAGAGTCACGTAACAGCGGGTATTATCGAGACCATTATTGTTAATACCCATTTTTCAGGAGCTGTAATGGAACCTATCCGCCCGGATGATGACGAGCTGATTGCTGACGAGCCTTTTGGTGCCGCAGAGCCCAGGGAAACTGCGCCCGGAAAGCAGAAGCCGGTGAAGGCGGATAAGCCTAAGCAGAAGGCTGAGAAACCGCCAAAACCACCCAGGCCGCCGAAGCAGGATAAGGCCGGAGGTTCGGGGGGTGGTTCCGGGTTGGTCTGGTTGCTGTTGCTGGTGGTTGCCGCGGGTGCCGGGGCGGGCTGGTATTTTCAGGAGCAGCGGATTCAGGCTCTGGAGGGGCAGCTGGAGGAGGCTGATTACTGGGCGCGGCAGAGTAAGCTGGCGCTGGCGCGGTTTGAGGGTGAGCTGTCGGAGACCGGAGAATCTTTGCAGGAGCGGGGCGCTTCTCTTGAGGAGCAGTTGGCGGCCAATAGGAAGCAGATTGATGCGGCCGACAGCGAGATCCGCAAACTCTGGGCGATTGCCAATGAACGCAACAAGAAGCGACTGGACGAGCACCAGGAGCGGCTGGCGTCGATAGATGGCAAGCTCGCTGAGGCCGAGAAGGCAATTAGCGGAGTGGGCGAACAGGTTGAGCAGGTCCGGGCTGGGTTAGGTTCGGATGTGGACGCGGTGGAAACCCGGGTGGCCGAGCTGGCCAAGGCGGGTGAAGCGCTGCAAGGGGAGGTTGCGGAGGTATCTGAGCAGGTGGCCGGGGTTGATGAGCTGGTTGATGGTCGTATTCGCCGGTTCCAGCAGGAACAGAAGCTGACACTGGATGGCATCGAAAGCCGGATTGGGTCTTTGGAGAAAGCCGCAGACAGCAGTGCCGGCGATGCGGAGGTGAGGGCGTTGCGTAATGAGCTGGCTCAGCTGAAGAAAACCGTAGCGGCGATTGATGCTTCCCGTTCGCAGCTGACTTCCCGCCTGGTTCGTTTGTCTGAGGAGGTTAATCAGCTGCGCGCCCAGTAAGCTCAGGCAGGAGCTTTTCCGGCGTCGTGTAACGGTTTGTAGCCATCCCTTGCGGTAGCTCTCATTTCTTGGAGTTGGCAGTTGTTATGATCAGCCAACTCGATAAGGGATGAAGAGCACATAACAATGAAAATCCGAGTACCTTTCCTGAGGCCGGTTGCGGTGCCTGCGAAGCCAGTGGCTGCACTGCTTTGTGTGGCGATGTTGTCCGGCTGTACGGTTTACCAGTCGATTGGTAAAAGCGTGGGGGCATTTCTGCACCCGGTTTCCGGCCACGACTTTGTGCATATCGACAACGACCAGTGGGACCAGAACAACGCCCTGTTGTATTTCTACCGGACCCACTCCCAATGGGCGGCCGATGAGATCGAATCGCCCAGTGTCTATATTGATGACCATCATTACTTCAATATCCGCAACAACAGCTACACCTGGCTTGAGGTAAAACCGGGTGAGCGGCATATTGCCATGCGCCGGCCGCTTTTGGGGTTGGAGGGTCTGAACTCCTTCAGCCTGAGCCTGATTGCCGATGCTACGCTGGAAGTTAAGCCGGGGCAGATTTACTACCTTCGCTATAACGAACTGACCGAGCCGGAACAGCCGAACCCGGGCCTGGACCCGGAGCATCCGCTGGCGTCCGGCGATTTGCAGCTGGTGACCCGTGACTACGCCATGCAGGCAGACCAGATTGTGTCTACGCTGTTTCTGAACAGCGATCTGTTGGCGCCGAACCATGCGGCTACTTCCATTGTTGAAGTGAATGAGGATGAAGATTACGAAAAGCGCAAAGCCGCACTGGAAGAAGAGAGAGAGATCGAAATCGAACGCCTGAAGGAGGAAGGCAGGTACGAGTCTGCCTCCTGGTACTGGCCCTTCGGTGGCGGCCCAACCGTGCCGCTTGAGGCGGATCGCAAGATGGAGGAGCTTGAGCGGGAATATGCCATGCTCGAGCGTGAGCGCGAACGCAGGCGTGAAGAGGAATCCGGCGGGGGATGGTGGATCTTTTAGCGCTCAAGCTTATGATTTTGATCAACAAATGGTCAATATTGCCGGTGCCGGAAAAAATTTAAGAAATTTTCGGGAAAACATTTGACACTGTGAGCGAAATGCTTAAAATGCGCGTCTCACTTGGTTGAGACAGCAACGCTGAATCAGCAAGCGCCAAGCGCAGCAAGTGACCGCTTTAAGCCTGAAGAACAGTAAGGCTACGAAGTGGGTGGTTAGCTCAGCTGGGAGAGCATCGCCCTTACAAGGCGAGGGTCGCAGGTTCGATCCCTGCACCACCCACCACTTTTAAAGCGGATTGCCGGTTTAACTTTTTCGATAAAGTTGGATCGTTGCGGAGCGGTAGTTCAGTTGGTTAGAATACCGGCCTGTCACGCCGGGGGTCGCGGGTTCGAGTCCCGTCCGCTCCGCCAACCTTTTTCCCGGGTGGTTAGCTCAGCTGGGAGAGCATCGCCCTTACAAGGCGAGGGTCGCAGGTTCGATCCCTGCACCACCCACCAGTTTTGAAAAAAAGCAGATCCAAGCGGATCTGCTTTTTTTTTGCTTTTTATTTGCCAATCAGTGACTGCCCGCATACCCGCACGACGTTGCCGTTTACACCTGCAGAGGCCGGGTTGCAGTACCAGGCGATAGCTTCAGCAACATCCAGCGGATGGCCGCCCTGAGACAGGCTGTTCATGCGCCGGCCCGCTTCACGAATCGTAAACGGCATGGCAGCAGTCATCTGGGTTTCGATAAAGCCCGGGGCGATGGCGTTAATGGTAATGCCGTTTTTCAGGTGCTTCGCCATAGACTCTACATAGCCGATCACGCCGCTCTTGGCGCAAGAGTAGTTGGTCTGGCCGAAGTTGCCGGCAATGCCGCTGATGGAGGAAATGCACACAATCCGGCCGTTGTCGCGCATCAGGTTACGCTCAGCCAGTTCCTCGTCGATCAGCTCCTCGGCAGTCAGGTTTACCGCGATGGTCATATCCCAGAAGTGCTCCGGCATATTACCGAGTGTTTTGTCGCGGGTGATACCTGCGTTATGGACGACAAAGTCCACGCCACCGGTTTCCTTTTCGATGAAATCGGCAATCAGCTTGGGGGCTTTTTCATCGGTAATATCGCAAGCCAGTGCCTTGCCTTTGATGGCGCCAGTAACCTTCTGCAGTTCTTCCATGGCCGGGGGAATGTCCAGGCCGATTACGGTGGCGCCGTCCCGGGCCAGGGTTTCGGCGATGGCTGCACCAATGCCGCGGGAAGCTCCCGTAACCAGGGCAACCTTGCCGGTAAGCGGAGCAACCGGATTGGTGGCCCTGGCTTCCTCAGCCTTGCCGATGCGAACGACCTGGCCGGATACATAGGCAGACCGGGCCGACAGGAAGAAGCGCACGGTAGAGTCCAGCTGGTTTTCGGCGTTTGGCGCAATCCATGCCAGGTTAGCCGTAGAGCCTTTCTTGCCGATTTCCTTGCCAACGGCCCGCACAAAACCTTCCAGTGCTTGTTGTGCGGCGGCGTTCGGGGCCTTGCGGCAGGTGTGGGGATCCTGGCCGATCACCAGCACCCGGCCATTGGCGGCCAGCTTGCGGATGGTCGGGTGGAAAAAGTCGTACAGGGCCCGCAGATCCTGCGGGGTTTTCAGGCCGGTGGCATCAAATACCAGGGCGGAAAACTTACCGTCACTGTTGGCGCCCACCTCAAAAGGCTTGGCCTTGTTGCCGGCCTGGGAAGATTCCGCCAGGGTGTCCGGGCCGGTGGCGTGGAACAGGTTGGCCGGGCTGGCGCCAAGAACAGAGCCGAGGGTTGCGATGGCTTTGGCGCCGTTACCGGCACCAATCAGCACGTCACCTTCAAGAAAGGGCTGGTCCACACGCTTCAGGCGTTTCAGCGGAGCCGGCGAGGGCAGGCCAAGGGATTGGGCGGCCGTTTTGCCGACAGGGGTATTTACAATTTTCAGGTAGAGGTCAGACATGGTTTCTTCCTTGTTGATGCGGTTGAGTGCAATTTAGGCTAAAGGGTAAAGATTCTGCCGGCTAATGGATTGACTCAACGCAGGGACCGCGTTGTCAGACTTGCCAATGAGCCCGGGGCGCTAATCGCTAGACTTTGCTGTAACCTCAGATTATCTGAATCCTTACTTATTGAAAGGGAAGACTGCAATGGCCCAGGCAAAGAAAACCACCCAAGGCGCTACCAGCACTGCGGGCAGCACCAAGGGAAATACCCAGACCGTTCGCCGCGTTGCGGTGATCGGCGGCAACCGAATTCCGTTTGCCCGTTCCAATACCGCCTACAGCAAGATCAGAAACCAGGAGTTGCTCACATCAGCACTGCGTGGTCTGGTCGACCGCTACAACCTGCAGGGTATGCGAATGGGCGAAGTGGTTGCCGGTGCAGTGATCAAGCACTCCCGGGACTTCAACCTGACCCGGGAATCGGTGCTCAGCTCCGGACTGGCCCCGGAAACCCCGGCCTACGATATCCAGCAGGCCTGTGGCACGGGCCTGGAGGCTGCCATTCTGGTGGCCAACAAGATTGCCCTGGGGCAGATTGAATGCGGCATTGCCGGCGGCACAGACACCACTTCCGATGCGCCTATCGGCGTAGGTGAAGGTCTGCGGGAGATTTTGCTGGATCTTAACCGCGCGAAAACGACCAAGGAGCGCCTGAAAATTCTGGGCCGGTTCCGCCCGGGCCACCTGGTGCCGGAAATTCCGGAGAACGGCGAACCCCGCACGGGTATGTCGATGGGTGATCACTGCCAGGTAACCGCAAAGGAATGGAGCATCGCCCGGGAAGACCAGGACCGGCTGGCCTGGGAAAGCCATCAGAAGCTGGCCAAAGCCTATGAAGAAGGCTTTTTCGACGACCTTGTAACGCCTATGGCCGGCCTGGAGAAAGACAACATCCTGCGCCCGGACACTACGATGGAAAAGCTGGCCACCCTGAAGCCCTGCTTTGATCGTGAGAACGGCACCATGACCGCCGCCAACAGCACCGCGCTGACGGATGGTTCTTCCTGTGTGCTGCTGGCCAGCGAGGAGTGGGCCAAGGCCAACAATATGGAAGTAAAAGCCTGGCTGACTTTCTCGGAAGTGGCTGCCGTAGACTTTGTCGACAAGAAAGAAGGCCTTCTGATGGCGCCGGCCTACGCCGTGCCCCGCATGCTCGAGAAAGCCGGTCTGACCCTGCAGGACTTCGATTTCTACGAAATCCACGAAGCCTTTGCCGCACAGGTGCTGTCTACCCTGAAAGCCTGGGAAGATCCTGCCTTCTGCAAGGAGCGGCTGGGCCTGGATAAACCACTGGGCAGCATCGACAAGGCGAAACTGAACGTGAAAGGCTCCAGCCTGGCCACCGGCCACCCGTTCGCGGCAACCGGCGGCCGTATTGTCGCGACGCTGGCTAAATTGCTGGAGGAAAAGGGCAGTGGCCGGGGCCTGATCTCCATCTGTGCTGCCGGTGGTCAGGGCGTAACAGCGATCCTGGAGCGCTAAGTTACGGGAAAACCGTAATAACCTTTGACAGGCAGCATTCCAGCCCGTATTATTCGCGCCACGTTGATCGGGGCTGGCCCCCGAAGCCAACAACCAGTTTGATGCGGGGTGGAGCAGTCTGGTAGCTCGTCGGGCTCATAACCCGAAGGTCGTAGGTTCGAATCCTGCCCCCGCTACCATAAAAAAGAAAGGCAGATCAGTTAGTTACTGATCTGCCTTTTTTGCGTTTGGGGCCGCCAAACTTCCCTGTGACGAATATGTGACATATCTGTGCCAATCTTTGTGACGCCCCATTTGGATGGTTCGGTGAGATTGACCGTAAGTCTTTTGCTGTCACAGGTTGGGTAACCTCGCTGCGTATAGCCTGGTCAACCCTCATTTGGCAACCTCTTCTCTGGCATTACCCCAGTTGCCTTTAATTGTTGCTCACTGGTCTTCCTGAAACTCCAGCAGATCGCGGACCTCGCATTTGAATAATTTGCAGAGTCTGTCGAGCGCATCAAGATCGATCCGTTGAGCGGTCTCTTTATACAGCAGAGTCACCGTGTTGCGGTTCAGGCCGGTCTCTCGCGCCACATCTACGATTTTCATTTTGTGCTCGCCCATGATGCGGGCCAGGTGGCATCGAATCATCTCTAAATTATCCTTAATGAAAAAATGTTATCCAGAATGGCAAAAAGCTCTTGCAAATGTCCTTTTGTTGTCTAAAATGTCATTCAGGATGGCATTCTGATATAGGGAATGTCTTTTGTTGATTTAGAATATCGCAGCGGAAGGAATATTTCGATGGAAAACTCTTACACCTATCTGACCACTGAAGAGCTGGCTGGTCGAATCAAATATGACTGCCGGACCATTCGCCAGTGTCTGAAAGACACGGTTCTCCTTGAGGGCAAGCACTACATCAAGCCGTTCGGCCGCCGCAAGATTCTTTTTCTTTGGGAGGAGGTCGAAAAGGAAATGTTAGACGGTGCCAGGGAGCATGAGCATTTGGCTATTCCCATGGCGAGCGGGGTGGTTTGTCATGGGTAAGGTCAGGACAAGGAAAGAAACCGGAAAGCTGTATTTGGACTTTATGTACGCAGGTCACCGTTGTCGGGAGCAAACGGCCTTGATGGACACGCCTCAAAACCGAAAGCGTGTAAACGCACTTTTGCAGAAAGTTGAGGCCATGATTCTCTTGGGTGACTTCAACTATGCGGAGTATTTTCCGAGTTATTGTCAAATCTGGTGTATGACCATCAGGCAGCGTTCCTGCCAGATTGATCTTCCACCTGTATTCCATCCTGAAACTGCACGTTGTCCACGACCAGCTTCAGTTGGTCAAACCCCTTGATTCGCTTCCAGCGT
>NZ_JADARC010000005.1:0-232 GCF_016464245.1 Marinobacter sp. bablab_jr003 | reverse complement strand
GGAGGGTCTGATTAACGCCTGATTTATCGCTGAATCGCTTTTCAACTCGAAAAAAAGCCATTCAAGCGCGATTTTGGCGTTATCACCCTCTGTTTTGTTCGATTTTTGCCTATTTCCCGCCGTTTTGGCGGAAAACAGGCGAACTAACCCTACGACAGCAGGTATTTTTCACCCATCAGCAGGTTGCTGAACGCAGCCAGCAAGTGCAATCGGTTACTGTTTTTGGCCAAGC
>NZ_JADARC010000033.1:0-58463 GCF_016464245.1 Marinobacter sp. bablab_jr003 | reverse complement strand
TCTACCGGCTGAACACCAGTGTGTTGGAGGGAATGAACAACAAGATCAAGGTGATCAAGCGGGTGGCCTACGGCTACCGGGATAACGACTACTTCTTTCTGAAGATAAAAGCAGCATTTCCCGGTAAAGCGCGATGAACCTAAAATAAGGCATTCCTGCTCGGATCTGAATGTTCGCTTTGCGACCACAGGATAATTTGTTGTGTCAATTTCCGACCACGCTATAGCGGCATGACCAGTTGGCTGATTCATTGTTTAAACTTGTTTCTGAGTCTTTCTCAATTAACGACTTCAGGCATATGTCGGTAGATTAGACTCGATATGCAAAGAAGGTCGGTAGAGCCTACCTTGCGAAACAGGTTGATTGTTAATCCTCCTCATCCCTGGTCGGACAGTCGCCGCCACGCCCAATTCAGGATCCTACGCAGCTTTAAGATATATCTCACACGAATCCTGCATTGACAATGATAGGGTTGGGGCCGAGTCAGCTGGCCAGGACGACCGGGACTCAACGCCGGCACGGATGCTAGGCAAACGCGACATCTGCCCAGTGGTGTGACGCGCCAAGGAGAGACTTGGCACCACCCCCGCTTGTGACAATTCGCACCCTTTGATCGACCCAATCTTGACCTAGTCAATCAGGATTATCAGAATAATGTTCGAATATACAGTTTTGGGTCAGAGGTGTTCCATCACTCTCAATGAGCATCGGTTACTGTCCGCATTGCCTTTGGAAAGGTTACGGTATTTGCCTTCTGACCTTACTAGTTGGAAATCCACGTGAACGGGATTAGCGAGCTGAGGACGGAGTTTCGTCGCCGACACAATATGACTACGCCACCCTTCAAGCGTTTGCGTCAATGGAAACCGTCGGCATCGTTACAGAAGATAATATTGAGCTTTCTCATTGGCTCGGCGTGGCGGACCGCAGGATTCTACGATTAGTTCTAGAGTTAAAGTCGGTTCTATTGGATATCGAAGCTTGGCGAACGATGATTCTTGAGCCCTACAAACGGCTTGGCCCCGGTGTCTACATGGTAGGGGCTTTCATCGGATATGACAGAATTGTTGGCGTCGTGGAAGGACGACAGCCAATGGTCAGGGTTTTTTCGTCTAAACCGGACGCGCTGGGCCGGTCCTTCGGCCAAGACACTGAATAGATCTAATTCCGAAACTCTGACACCTGGCGCTCTAGGTTCGCGTACATTGCCAGAAGATCATCCTCGTTGAGCTTTCCTCTGGTGGTTGCCTTAGCCTTATGTTTTTCCAGCTGGCTACGTTGTTCGGCGTAAACATGATGGAGGACGCTGGCTTGATAGTCGCAGCCCTCATGATTGTTCAGTTGTTTTCGAAGCGATTTGAACTGATCAGGACTGGGAACCTGTTCGAGCTTTTTAGCTACGTCTTTGGGTCGGATATTGAAGACTTCTCCCCAATGTTTTACGGCATGCTCCCAGGCCTGAGATAGAGATGCCCGCTCATCTATGTAGAATTTGTTAGCAGCTCCTCGTTTGTTTACGGAGAAATAGCAGGTTTCCTGTGCAGCACTTTTCCCGCTTCCGATGCCAAGCGTGATGCCCTGGAAGCCAACACCGCGACAGGGGAGGGTTGAGGGATGGTCTTTTCCAATGAAATCCAGATATTGAAGTGCTGCGGAGCGGGCCATGTAACGGGCCTCATAGTACTTGGCCCTGGTCTCTTGATACTGGTACCAGAGTTCTTGAGTAATTCTGTTGTTCGGCCTCTTAAGAGAGAAATACTTCTGATAGCGTTTGCCTCGGATGGTGGCAACAACTCGCCAACCGTGGAAGCCAGAGGTCAGCTCCCCTTTTTCATAAAAGCTAATAGCCATGGATAGTCGATCTTTCCCGTCCAAATCACGTTAAAGATAGTACGCAGCCAAGCAGGCGTCGCCTGCTCTACTCTGAGGCCTACGTCAGCTTGCTGCAATCGAAAATGGTCAATAAACTTCTCAGCCTCTTTGGGCTGCAAACTGGAAACACCGACCTTCGGTCAATCGTTGTCGCTTCCTAGGAGTGAAGCATCGTCCATGGAGTGTAAGGCTGCGAGGGACCATACGTGTGCAGCCTTCCGTAAGTTTACACTTGAGAGAGCCTTTACACATCATGGTTTGCGCTTTAAGAATCCTTCCCCTCTTCGTTTTTGTGGTAGCAGGTCTTATCAGTGCTCCGGCTCATGCTTCCAATATAAAAAGTCGAGCAGCGGCCTTTGCCATCCACCGCAAGGAAGTTGGTATGAGCGAATCAAGAAATATCAACCCTACGACTCTGTTGATGCCTGCCTGGATTCAGGCGGTAAACTTCCGGATGGTGTCTCTTTGGCCTCGGTTCAACAGGTCCAAGAGCAGAAAGGCAAGTTACAAAGCTACGAACGGTCTGCGTTCGGGCAAGGTTGGGAAGACGCCGATGGAAATTGTCAAGACAGCCGTACTGAGGCATTGATTGCACAATCCACGACCAAGGTCCGGCTTGCAGATGAACGTCGTTGCAGAGTGGTTTCGGGCCGCTGAATCAGTCCGTTCACAGGCAAAGTCATCCAGAACAGCAATGAGATCGACATCGAGCATGTGGTCCCGTGGTCCCGCTGAATGGTTGCCACCGTCAGGCCAGTGCGGTTATGTGGCAAATCGTACTTGTTTGACTGCGTTGGTTCTTGCTAAGGGTAGAGTTGTCAGAGTTTTTCAGGCGCGATAACCCACTCGTTAACTTCCGTGAATTCAAAATTCAATCGTGACCTTTAATCCACCCCGTGGGCGATTTGAAAAGACGATCTTCCCACCATACCGGCTAACAATGTCTTGAACGATTGCAAGGCCGAGCCCGTGGCCCGGAGTCTGTTCGTCCAGCCTTAATCCTCGTTGACCAAGCTTGCTCAATTCAGCTTCCTCAACGCCGGGACCATCGTCTGTCACGACAATTCGTTTTGAGGGGCCGCATTGTTCCAATATTAGCTCCACCTCTCTATGTGACCACTTCCCCGCATTGTCCAGCACGATCCCCAGTATTTCAGATAGGTCGTATTCTACAATTGGCCAACGGCTATTCTCTGGGAGAGAACTTGATAACTCAAATGATTTTGCCGGGTATAGTCTTCCCATCATCCACAGAAGGTCCCGTGCTTTTTCTACTGGATAGCAGCTTTTTCCTACCTGCGGCCCAGCAAACCGGCTGCGGCGCATTTCAGCTTCAAGTTGTTTGTCAATATCCCCGAGACGCGCAGCTATTTGCTGCCTTAACTCGCTATCTAGCGGCGTAGAAGTGTCGCTGAGAATTTGTTGGACAGACGCAATCGGAGTTTTAACGCTGTGGGATAGGTTTGCCAGCGCATTCCTCGAGCGCTCCAATCGTTGATCAAGTGAGTCAAGCAGCTGGTTCAACTGTTCGACGAGAGGGTGGAACTCCTCGGGGACAGTCATATCTATACGCGAGACGCTCCCATCCTGGAGTCTTTTCAGTGACGCCTTGAGTCGTGTGACAGAATGCATGGATAGATTGATTCCGAACCAGATTGCACAAACTAGTAACGAGATAAGTAAAAGAGATGCGATTGCTGTCCATGCATGTAGCTCTGCCTGGCTATTCTTCAATGCGCCGAGATCTTCTGCAACGATAACCACAAACGATTTTTCGTTTGCGACGAAGGAACTTCGATACGCCAAAATGTCGGCTGGACCCTCTGTTATTTCAGAATTCTCGACCCGAATAGTGCCTTCTTTTTCCGATTTGATTAGCGGCGCCAGGAGCGGCTTCCACGATTCCGGCGAAATGATGGTCTTGGAATCGGAGTGTTGCACAAAAGCATGGTGGAAGACGCGCTGAAAGTAATCGCCCGTCTTGAGTTCGTCGAAGGCTCCGTCACTGTCCCGGATCTGGTGCTCTAAAAACGAAACCTCCTCTCTTAGCCTGTCCGTGATAAATTCACGGGACATTCTCTCGAGTAAAACACCATGTGTGAACCAGGCAGTTCCCATCAAGGCAACACCTGCGGGCAGCAGCAGTGCAAGCAGGGCGCCTTTTACAGAAGCAGGTTTCTTAAACTTGATCATTGAACATATAGCCTTGTCCGCGTCGGGTTGATATTGTGGAATTTCCCACCAGTTTTCGCAGCCTCCGAATATATGCCTCGATAACGTTCGCGCTCGGGCTATCTTCGAGGCTGTAAAGCTGCTCCAGCAATTGGTCTTTTGAAAAGACATGGCCCGGCTTACTCATCAGACAGCGCAGGAGACGAAACTCTGTGCCGGTAAGTGGATGTTCAGTTCCATCGTCCACCGACAAGCATTGACGATTTTCATCCAGCACAAAGCGGCCTGCCTTAACCAATGAATGTGTTCTCCCTTCGCTCCTGCGAACAATAGCATTCAGCCGTGCAATTAACTCTTCGGTCTGGAAAGGTTTTGCGAGGTAGTCGTCTGCCCCTGCCTTTAGTCCAGCCACTTTATCATGCCAGTCATCTCGCGCTGTCAGGATTAGTACGGGAAAGGCAATGTTCTTTGCGCGCCACTTTTTTAAAACATCTAAACCGTTGCCGTCGGGCAGCCCCAGATCCAAGATGCTGACCCGATAATCTTCCTGTTCACCCAGAGTTATTGCTTCTTTTGCCGTATACGCAGGGTCCACGCTGAACCCCGATTTTTCAAGTTGATGCAAAAGGCTGTTTGAGAGCATCTGATCGTCTTCAACCAGTAGTAAACGCATTTTTTTTCCTTTTTGCTGAGCGGCGACTGTGAATTCAACGTAATGTCTTTAGTAGTCCTGAATTCAGCCTAAATAAATTTTTTTGAATTTTCAGTAAGAATTCAGGTTGGTAAGCGATCTTATGTAACGATTCTGGACATTGATCAAGTGTCCTGAAAATACAATTAATTGTTGCTGAACGATTTCACAGGAGAAGATGGTATGAATGTATCAAAGTTGTTGGTAGCGGGTGTGGCCTTTTCAATGTCAGCGGGTGCTTTTGCAGCAGGAGCCCACGGTGGTGGGCACGGAGCCAGCAGCGGAGAACCTGCTAAAGCGTCCGAAGCTGCCCGCACGATCACGGTTGAAATGTACGACAACTACTATGAGCCGGAAGCGATCGAAGTGAAACCCGGTGAAACGGTGCGTTTTGTGGTAGAGAACAAGGGCAACCTCGTGCATGAATTCAACATCGGCACCCCGGATATGCACGAAGCCCATCAGAAGGAAATGATGATGATGGTTGAGCATGGCGTGATTCAGGGCGGCAAGCTGAACCACGACATGATGAACATGGATATGGGCAATGGTCATTCCATGAAACACGACGATCCCAACAGCGTCTTACTGGAACCCGGGCAGAGCAAGGAAGTTGTCTGGAAGTTCTCTGATAAAGGCAATATCGAATTTGCCTGTAACGTGCCGGGCCATTACCAGTCAGGAATGTACGGTGACGTAAATTTCGAATAATACAGTGTGCTGAGCGCCGCACGATTGCAAGGGCTGGTGAAGGCTTTCCAGCCTAGCTCCAATGAAGTGCAGTTGGGAATAAAACAGATGAAGATACGCCTTTTGACAGGGCTTTTGACCCTGCTGATGCCGGCCATGGTCATGGCCGGTGAATACGGCCTGACGGTTGACCGGGTTAAAATTGATACCGGCGATTTCGTGAAAGAAGGTATCGGCTACAATGGTGCATCTCCGGGACCGGTGATGCGCTTCAAGGAAGGTGAAAACGTCAAAATCAACGTGACCAACAACCTGGACGAGATGACCTCGATCCACTGGCACGGACTGATCCTTCCCTTCGACCAGGATGGTGTGCCAGGTATCAGTTTTCCAGGTATCAAGCCGGGTGAAACATTCACCTATGAATTTCCTATCCAGCAAGCAGGCACCTACTGGTTCCACAGCCACTCTGGTTTTCAGGAGCCGGACGGCGCCTATGGTGCCATTGTCATCGAGCCCGAGGGCCGTGAGCCATTCCGCTACGATCGTGAATACGTGGTGCAGTTGACTGACAAGCACCCCCATTCCGGTGACCGCATCATGCGCAACCTGAAAATGATGCCGGATTACTACAATCGCGAGCAGCAAACCGTTGGCGAGTTTTTCTCGGACGTGTCAAAAAATGGCCTGATGAACACCGTCAGTGACCGTATGGCCTGGGGTGGCATGCGGATGATGAAAGCGGACGTTGAGGATATCCATGGCTTTACGGGCTTGATCAACGGCAAAGGACCAAGCCAAAACTGGACAGGGATCTTCGAGCCGGGCGAACGCATTCGGCTGCGTTTTATCAACTCTTCGGCGATGACTTACTTTGATATCCGGATCCCCGGTCTGGACATGACGGTTGTGCAGGCAGATGGCAACAACGTTCAGCCGGTTAGTGTGGACGAGTTCCGGATCGGTGTGGCGGAAACCTACGATGTGATCGTCCGTCCGAAAGATGAGCAGGCCTACACCATTTTTGCTGAATCCATGGGGCGTTCGGGCTATGCCAGGGCAACATTGGCCCCTGAAGAGGGTATGGAAGCGGCCGTGCCGCAACTGCGTGAAGCTGCCCGACTGACCATGGCGGATATGGGCGGTATGCCCGGTATGGACCATGGCAGCATGGCAGGCATGGATCATGGAAACATGGATATGGGCAGCTCAGAAGGTGTGTCCGGAATGGACCACTCAAACATGGGCAGCATGGACCATTCGAATATGAAAGGAATGGATCACTCCAACATGAAAGGAATGGATCACTCTGACATGTCCGGCATGGACCATGGTTCCATGGCGATGGGAAAAGGCGGTCCCAGCGATCCCTTCTATGCCAAGGGCAGTGGCCTTGTGCCGACGGCGGCCAATGGTGGCAAGTTCCTGTCCTATGCTGATCTGAAGGCTCAGGACCCGTTGTACGAAGACCGCGAACCGACTCGGGAGATCGAGCTTCGTTTGACCGGCAATATGGAACGCTACACGTGGAGTATCAACGGTGTTAAATACGAAGACGCGGATCCCATTCGTCTCAAATATGGTGAACGGGTCCGTTTCAAGTTTGTGAACGAAACCATGATGACTCATCCCATGCACCTGCACGGTATGTGGTCCATCCTTGATGTTGGCGCAGGTCAGTGGAACCCGATCAAACACACCGTTAGCGTGAACCCGGGCACTACGGTGTACATGGAAACCGAGGTTGACGAGCCAGGCCAATGGGCGTTCCATTGCCATCTTTCTTACCATGCGGCTGCCGGGATGTTCCGCAAGGTGATTGTTGAGGGTGGCCCTGAGTCCACGCAGGCCAAGACAGGCGTTGTTGCTGAAGATGGAGGTGAGGCATGAGCTGTATTCGATCACTTGCCGCAGTCAGTTTCCTTGCCTCTATTGGTTTCTCAACGACGGTGATAGCTCAGGAAATGATTTCCGATACCACCGCTCGTAAACAACCGCTCACAGCCTGGGGTGTTCAATTTGAGGAGTTTGAGTACCGATACAGCGATGATGATGAGGAACTGGGCGTCTGGAATGCGGATGCCTTCTATGGCACCGACGAGTTCAAAGTCCGGCTGCTCACAACCGGGGAATACGAGATAGAGGAACAGGCCTACGAAACACTGGAAAACCAGTTGGTCGGCCAGATCCCCATCTCCAAGTTCTTCGACGCCAAAGCGGGTGTTCGCTTCGACACCCCTGAAGGGCCGGATCGCACTTATGCCGTGCTGGGTGTCGCTGGGCTTGCCCCACAATGGTTTGAAGTCGATGCCAACCTGTATGCCAGCAAGGATGGTGATACGTCTGCCGAAATCGACGCGGAATACGAGCTGCTTTTCACCAATTACTGGATCCTGTCTGCAACCCTGGATGCGACGGTAGCATTCAGCGAGGATGAGGAAATTGGCGTGGGCAAAGGCTTGGTTTCCACCGAAACTGGGCTCCGGTTACGCTATGACCTGATCGATCGCGCATTCTCGCCTTACGTGGGCGTGGTGCATGAGCGCAAGTACGGTGATACCGCAGATCTCGCTAAAGCCGAAGGCGGTGGCACAGAAGACTGGTTCGCAGTCGTCGGTGCCCGCATCTCGTTCTGATCGGAATGAATAAGGAGCCAGGGGTTGCCCTGGCTCTATTTTATGATGTACGTCAATTTCATCGAAAACCTTCACTGATTTTCAGTCGCAGTTCAGGTCCGCATGTTGTCATTGAGGGGAAATGATAAGGCGAAGAGGGGCCCGCCATGACTAAAGCACATAAAGCATCGAACCAGGAACAGTTCCTGCTGCGACGGAAACTTGTCGTGGAAGGTTTTGAAGAGAGTGAATGGTCTGACTTTATTCACGAACTCAATCATCACCCCTGTGTTGATTTTGCCGAACGCAAGCCAAATAATCTGTTAGACGTTACCTTCGATGGGACTCATTGGTCTACCGACGAGTTATTGGAGGTGATTGGAGCACATGGTGGCCGGTTGAAGGCGGGGTGGTGGGCTCAAAGGAAGCTGGCGTGGTATCGATTTACAGATGACAACGTTCGTGCCAATGCCAAGCATGATCCGTTTTGCTGTTCAAAGATCCCGCCCATGAAACGAAAATAACCGGAGGTTAAATGAGCAGGGAACAAGATAGAACTACTCGCTACAAGGAAGGCAGTCTCACCCTCACGGGAACCGTTATGCTGGGTACCGGCGTCATGATCGGCGCCGGTATCTTTGCCCTTACCGGGCAAATGGCGCAGATGACGGGGGTTCTTTTCCCGTTGGCGTTTCTGGCGGCCGCGGTGATCGTCAGCTTCAGTTCTTATTCCTACGTCAAGATTTCCAATGCCTGGCCGTCAGCCGGGGGCATTGGCATGTACCTTTACAAAGCCTATGGCAATCGGCTGCCGACCGCGTTCAACGCCTTGCTGATGTATTTCTCGATGGTGATCGCCCAGAGCTTCCTCGCGCGTACTTTCGGTTCCTACACCATGCAACTGTTCGGTGGTGATGAAAGTGGTCGCATGGTGTCCATTCTGGGTGTGTCGCTGATCCTGGCGGCGTTTCTGACCAATCTGCTCGGTAACCGGATGATTCAGGGCGTGGCTTCCTTTATCGGGTTTCTGAAAATCGGCGGTATACTGGTTTTCGGGCTGGTGGGCGTCTGGATTGCCGACAGCCTGGCGGTGGATTTCTCAAGCCCGGGCGAGGCCGGAACCGCAGGCAATTTCCTGGGTGCGACGGCACTTGGAATACTTGCCTTCAAAGGCTTCACCACTATCACTAACAGTGGTTCCGAAGTCATAGATCCTAAGCGGAATGTGGGGCGAGCAATCATTATTTCCATCGCGGCCTGCGTGGTGATCTACACCCTGGTCGGTTTTGCCGTGGCCAGCAACCTGTCCCTGGCGGAAATCATCAAGACCCAGGATTACTCCCTTGCGGCTGCCGCGCGTCCGGCGCTGGGGGATTATGGCCTCTGGTTCACGGTCGCCATTGCCATGACGGCCACCGCGGGTGGCATTCTGGCCAGCATTTTTGCTGTCTCGCGCATGCTTGCCATGCTGACTGAAATGAAACTGGTCCCTCACCGTCATTTTGGTATGCCGGGCAGCATCCAGAAGCACACGCTGGTCTACACTGTGGTCCTGGGGCTGGCTCTGACAGCCTTCTTTGACCTCTCCCGGATTGCCGCCCTGGGTATCGTGTTCTACCTGGTTATGGACATTGCCATCCATTGGGGCGTGCTTCGCTACCTGCGCGACGATGTGAAGGCCAGGGCGTGGGTGCCGGCAACGGCCATCGGTCTGGATTTGCTCGTGCTTGGCGGCTTTGTCTGGGTCAAACTGAATACCGACCCGTTTGTCATTGGCGTGGCGGTTGTCACGATGATCGTGATCGCGGTATCCGGGCAGCTTTTCCTGAAAAGGGCTGCAGCAGCCGAAAAAAACGGCCACGAGGAATCCCATGCTCACGGTCACCAGTAATCGGAATTCAACATGGAGGGCAGTATCACGATGGGGGAAAACATGTTTGGCAACACCATGTGGGCCGGGCACTGGCTGTGGATGCTGGTGATTGCCATCGTAGTCGTCATCCCGGCCTGGCGTATTTGCCAGCGCACGGGCTATCCGGGTTGGATGGGGGTCTTGATACTTATCCCCATCGTCAATCTGGTTTTGCTCTACTTCATCGCTTTTAGTGACTGGCCAGTTGAGCGGAGTGGAAAATAAGTGGACTGTTGTAATGCAATTGATACATTGAGCTTTCTTCACAATCCTACGATACGACTTAAGGCTGTTGTTCGTGTGATCACAATAATTGAAAGAAACTGGGAGATAACCAGATGAAAGCAATAAATTTTAAACTGTTCGTATTTTTGACTTTTTTGCAAGCGCCATTTTTGCACGCTGAAGAAGTTCTTTCTGGCGAAGGTGTCGCAGATGTTGTCGTCGGAAACACGGTGCAAATGGAATTCCGAGATGCTCAGGACAATTTTCGCACTCGAACTTTTCATGAGTACTATGATCCTGATGGTTCGATCTATGGAATGACCAAATATCGCGAACAGCAGGGAAACCTTACCCACTATATCGGAAGATGGGAGGTCAAAGACGGTAAATTTTGCACATCTGTCTATGGTCGCGACTATTCCTGTAACAAGATAAAGCCTTTGTCTGGAAATGATTTCGAATTGCTCAATGAGGGAGGCAAGATAAGGAACGTCAAGGTATATGAAGGGAAGCATCATGGACTGGAGTAAGGATATCTGCGGGTGAGTTTTTAGCCTCTGTTTGCTCGGGAAGTACGGTTCGCCCATGCGGAACCAAGAAGCGAGTTAAGGGCATATTGATCTTGTCTCTGGAGAACGCTATCGGAGTGCAGACTCCGTTGCGCGACTTGAGGATTGGATGATGAGTATTTTGGAGCAGTACGGTCTGCTGCTTGCCTTGGTGCTTGGCATCGCAGCTACGGTTTTGGCCCTGTTTGGGATTGCCCGTGCCATGGGCCCGACGCGTCGGGAGCCGGGCAAGGACGTGCCAGCGAGTTCCGGAGTGTTGTCACGGGACCCGGTCTGGGGCCGCTATCACGCACGGTACTACGGCTACGCGCTGCTCTTTCTGGCCTTCGACATGGAAATGGCATTTATGTACCCCTGGGCAGTTGTATACAGGGAAGTAGGGCTGGTTGCTTTGTATGACATGGGGGTGTTCCTTGCCATTCTCTTTCTTGGTTTGCTCTACGGCTGGAGTCAGGGGGCATTGAGGCGGCAATGACTTCTGACCCGACAATGAGCATTACGGGCGCGCGCCAGCGGCAGGAGCGGTTCACGGTACTTCAGAAGTGGGTTTCCCGGGCCCTCGCGGGCAACCTGAGCTGCCTGATCGTCCCGGGGCCTGAAGTGGCACTGTCCCATGGCCTGGATGTGACAGCGGCAGGTATGCGCATCACCGCGACACCTCGCGATGCGAGCGTGCTCCTGATTATCGGCGAGCTTTCAGAGAAAATGAACGAGGCCGTGGCGGTGCTCTATGCGCAGATGCCGAGGCCGCGAGCCATTGTCAATTTGGGCGGACAGACGCCGTCAACGCTACCGGACGCTGATTTTTCCGCGGGTGTTTCGCAAGCCGGCCTGATCGACGCGGTTGACTGGTTGAAGCGCGCGCTGGCCAAGGGCGCATTCTCAGACTCCCCCGAGGATTTCGACGCCCCTGTTCTGCACGCCAGAATCGAGTATGTCTGCCCCATGCACCCGGAAGTTGTCCAGAACGAGCCGGGTAGTTGCCCCAAGTGTGGCATGGACCTGGTCGCCCGGGAGGCAGGGGAGCCGGCCCCCGAGCATGACCATGGGCACGATCATCGCGAGCACCGGCACCATGAGCACGAACACCAGCATCATGAGCACGAACACCAGCATCATGATCATGCGCAGCAGCACGAACACCATGAACACGAACACGATCATGGTCACTGCCATGACCATCATGATTCGCATGAGCACGATCATGAGCAGCACGAGGGTCATCAGCACTCGCACGAAAACCATCATGATCACGGACACAAGCACCAGCACGATGAGTCCGACGGCGACGCGGAGGAGAAAAATTCGGGGCATGATCACAGTGAGCACGGTCATGATAGCCACGAACATGGTGGCCATGATCATGTAGGTCACGGTCATAGTGGTCATGATCATGGTGGGCATGACCACGGCGCCTCGGGATTCATGTCCATGATTGAAGTGACCAAGGACCTGCCTCGTAGCGCCGACGGGTTGGCGATGGACTGGATGGAGGTGCCGTTCGGTCCGGTTTTCCCCGGTCTGCCTGGTGGGCTCAAGTTGACGCTGACTCTTGACGGTGACGGCGTAACAGAAGGACAGGCCACATCCTTGGTGGGCATGATCAATGAGAGTGAAGAAGGCAAGGAGATCGACGCCGAGACCTTTATCGAGCGCCTGGCGTCGGCCATGCCACTGGCCAGCGTGAGCTACCGACTGCTGGCCTGCCTGGCAATCGAGCGGGCGGCTGGTCTGGAGAACGATTCGGCAACCGATCAGGCCCGGGCTGTGGCGCTTGAATGTGAGCGCATCGCCAGTCACCTGGGTTGGCTGGCGCAAACGGGGCGCCAGCTCGGCTTCGCCTGGTTGACGGATCGTGCCGCAACCCTGCAACTGGAGATCCGCCGCGCCAGTGGAAAACGGCTTGTGGAACTGACGCCCGCTCTGCAGGCATTGGCGGCTCGTCTTGGGCGAACGCCTTTGCTCAAATCGCGATTGAAGGGGATCGGCGTACTGCCATCGGGCACTGCGGGCCTGAGTGGCCCCGTGGCGCGCGCTGCTGACGACGCCGGAGATGCCTGGGCGCGCCTGTGGCAGCGCCTGGACGAAATCATCACGAGCCTCGACTACATCAAGGCAACCGGGGAGCCGGGGCTACCTGTTTTGCGAAACATCGGGCGTGGATCAGGCACCGGTGAGGCCACCGTGGAAACCCCGCGCGGCGAGGCTCAACTGAGCCTGATTCTGGAACACGGCCAGGTGAAATCCTACAGGTTGGACACCGCCTGCAGTCACCATATCGGCCTGGTCGCAAAGCTTGTCGAGGGCCGGGAACTGGGCGACGCACTGGTGGCGGTCGGATCACTTGACCTTTCGCCCTGGGAGGTGATCTCGTGAACTTCGTCATCGTGTTGCTTGCGTTGCTTGGTAGCGTCTGGCTGCTCGCCGTGGTCGAGGGCTGGACGACAACGGGCCGCCTGCGTCCGGCCGCGCCCCTACTCAGCGGCCTGGCGCACCTCGGTCGTGAATCCATTGTACCGCGCACGCCGGACCGGGTCTTTTTCGAGACGGCGCCGGTGCTACTGCTGATCGTCGCGGTGCTTGGCGCGGCGGTTCTGCCTCTGGCGCCGACCCTGGTGATCGCGGATCTGGCTACCGGTGCGCTGTTCATCAACGCGGCGCTTGCCTATGTGCTGGTGGCGCTGATCATGGCCGGCTGGGGCCCGAATGGCGCCTACGCCATGATCGGCGGCTGGCGATTCCTTGGCCAGCTCATCGCCTACGCCATGCTTATTGTCATGCCCATCACTGCGGTGGCGATGCGCGCCGAATCCCTGGTGACCACGGTGATCGTTGGCTCCCAAGACGGCTTGTGGAACATTGTCTATCAGCCGCTTGGTTTCGTGCTGTTTTTCATTGCCGCCATGGCGCTGGCGTTTCGTGCGCCTTTTGATCTGCCAACCGCACCCGGGGAACTGGGCGGGGGTGTGGACGCGGAATACACCGGCGTGCGCCTGGGGGTGTTGCGCCTGGCCAGGCTGACGCTGGTGATCACGCTGGCTTCCGCGACCACGGTGTTCTACCTCGGCGGCTGGCATGGGCCGCTGCTGCCTCCCTGGGCCTGGAGCCTGATCAAGACCCTGGCCGTGGCCGTGTCGATGCTCCTGGCCGGTCGCTATCTGCCGCGCATTCGCGAGGCGGATCTGATGCGGTGGTGCTGGACCTTGGGGATTCCCCTGGCACTGCTCAATATCATTGTTGTGGGTTTACTGGTTCTGGTGGTTCCATAATGTACGCTCAGGCTTTTTTTGTTGCCGTTTTCGGGCTGGCCGCCATCGGCTTCGGCGTGGTGGTGTTTCGCACATCGTCCATGGTGCGTTCCGCGCTGGCGCTGTTGTTTTCTCAGACTGCCGTCGGCTGCATGTTCCTGGCGATGCAGACCGAATTCCTGGGCGTGCTGCAGATCATGATGATGGCGACGGAGATGAGCATCATGGCCATTTTCATGGTGATGTTCATGATGGACCCGGGCGGGATGGGGGGCATGGATATGACCCACCAGAAGCGCTTTTCAATTGGCGCTGGCGTGGTCGCTGCCGGTGTTGCGATAGTGGTCGCGTTTTGGGCCGATTGGGGACCTGTAACGGCCGAGGCGCCGGATGCGGCGATGCAGACACGGGCGCTGGGCATGGAATTGCTGGGTCGTTCCATGCTGATCTTCGAAACCGCCGGTATCACTATCCTGACCGCGATGATTGCGGCCACGGCGGTGGCGATACCGGTGCAAACGACGGCCAATATTGCTGACAAGGAGGATACGGAATGACTCTCGTCCTGATCGTGGCGCTTGTAACCGGTGCAATCCTGTTCGGTATTGGTGTTTATGGCGCGTTGTCCCAGACCAATCTGGTTATGATCATGATGGGGGTGGAGCTGATTCTTGCGGGCGCGTTGGTGAACCTGGTCGCCTTCTGGCGTTTTCTGCACCCCGAAAGCTACTCCGGCCAGATGTTCGTGCTGGTGGTGATGACCGTCATGGCGGTCGAAATGGCGGTTGGCTTCGGTGTCGCGATTGCGCGTTTCCGGGCCAAGGGCTCGGTTGAAATGGAAGAAGCCGGGGACCTGAAAGGATGAGTGCAGTGCTTCTACCGATAATGCCACCGCTGATCGCGGCCATGGCGTTGCTGGTCCTGCGCCGGGGCTCCACGGCGCTGGTTCTCGGCGGGGCGACGTTGAGTCTGGGCGGCAGTCTATGGTTACTGACCCGGGTCGCCGGCGGGCAGGCCGAAACCCTGCTTCTGCCGGGGCTGCCAGACATGCCGCTTCGAATGGTTGCCGGACCTCTGGAAGCGCTGTTGACGGTGGCGGTGGCCACCGTAGGCACGTTCGTGCTGATTTATGCAGTTGGTTATATGAAGCGGGAGTCCGGCCTGTGCCGCTTCTACGCCGTAATGTCCCTGTTCCTGGCTGCCATGCAGGCGCTGGTGCTGTCCGGCGACTGGGTTCTGTTGCTGGCGGCCTGGGAATTGATCGGTTTGTGCAGTTACCTGCTGATTGGCTTCTGGTTCCAGCGACCCGAGGCCGCGGATGCCGCCGGTCGCGCTTTCCTCTACACTCGTAGCGCCGATCTGGGTTTGTACGTGGCGGTATTTATGCTGATTGGGTCGGCCGGTACCGGCGAGATTGCCGCCTCCCTGGAGGCCGGCGGCAGTGCCTCGACCGCCGCGGGGCTTTTGTTGCTACTGGCCGCCATGGGTAAGTCGGCCCAGGTCCCCTTGCAGGACTGGCTTATGCGTGCCATGGCGGGGCCGACACCGGTCTCGGCGCTGCTGCACTCGGCCACGCTGGTGGCGGCGGGTGCCATCCTGCTGATCCGTTCGGCCCCGCTGCTGACACCCGAGGTGTTGCTCGTCGTCGGACTTGTCGGCGGCGTTACCACGGTGGCAGCCGGGGTTATTGCACTTGCCGAGCGTGATCTCAAACGCCTGCTCGCGGCTTCCACTGCCAGTCAATATGGCTTGATGCTGGTTGCGGTTGGAGCCGGCGTTCCGCTGGCGGCTCTCATGCATTTGCTCGCCCATGCAGCCATCAAGAGCACCCTGTTTCTTGCCGCCGGCGACTTCCAGCATGCTCGCGGGGGTACCGGGTTCGATCAGTTGGAGGGGGTTGGTCGTGACAGACCCTGGACTTTTGCCGGCTTTGCGCTGGCAGCGCTGGCACTGGCCGGTATCCCGCCACTGAGTGGGTTCTTCTCCAAGGATGCGGTAATCGCCGCCGCCCTGTCTGCGCAGGGTGCCGCCTGGCTCGGCCCCCTGGCGCTGGCCGGTACCCTACTGACCGGCGGCTATATGGCCCGGGCCTTGTGCCTGCTGTGGCGAGGCTCCGGCGAAACCCGACCGGTTGCCGGTAGTGCCTGGATGCGCGTGGGCATTTGGGGGTTGGCGGTCCCTGCCACGATTCTCGGCCTGGCCTTCGGCCCCATCGAGGCCGTTCTTGATCTGCCCGCCGTCACCGCAGGCACATTGGCCGTGCTCCTCGGGCTTCTTGCTGCCGCGTGTGGCCTCGGCCTGGGCTGGCTCGTGCCGGCTCCCCGCCTGCTAGGTCCGGTCTATCCGTGGGCGCGACGCGGACTTTCCGTTGGCGGTGGGCTTACGGTCTGGGTCGGTAGGCCAGCAATGGCTGTAGCCCGAGGATGTGAGCGTTTGGAAGGGCGTCTGTATGAAGCTGTGCTTTCTCTTGGGCGCGCCGGTCTCTTCCTTGCCTCTGCGGGCGAGCGAGCGGAGCGGGGCTTGTTCAAGATTGTGCTTTGCGTGGGCAGAGTGAGCCTGAGGGTCGCGACCTACGTGCGGTTTGGAGATGAACGCCGTATCGACGGCCTGATTTTCGCCCTGGTGGCGGCTGTGCGTGCACTGGGTGCACGAGCCCGAAACCTCCAAAGCGGCCTCATCCACCACAGCCTGGCGATCAGTGCGGTCGCAATCGCCGTCACATTGGCTGTTCTGCTTTTTGCTTCATCGACGAGCTTTTAGAGGAAACCCATATTCATGTTACCACTTGTCTCGCTCACCCTGTTTTTGCCACTGGTCGGCGCGGTGCTGATTCTGTGTCTTCCGAAGCCCGCAACGCGTACGGTACACGTCATAGCGATTATTACCGCCGCCCTTACACTGATCGGTGCTCTGTCCATGTGGTTTCAGGGTGCGAGCGGTGCAGGCTTTTCCCAGGTCGAAGAGCTGCAATGGATACCAGCCATCGGTGCCGCCTACCGGGTTGGAGTTGATGGGATCAGTCTGCCTTTGGTGCTGTTGAGCGCTGTTCTTTTCCTGGTTGCTGTGATCTATACGTCGTCGCTTCGTGAACGTCCGCGCGCCTATATTGCTCTGGTACTTCTTCTGGAAACTGCGTCTATCGGTACCTTTACAGCCCTCGACGGTATCCTGTTCTACGTCTTCTTCGAGGTTTCCCTTGTCTCCATGTATTTCATGATCGCCGGGTGGGGCCACGAAGACAGGCAACGGGCAGCGTTGATGTTTTTTATATACACCTTGCTGGGAAGTCTGCCGCTTCTGCTTGCTATCCTCGGGCTTTATCTGGGCAGCCCCGAACCGACCTTCGACATGCGAGCCTGGATTGAGAATCCCCCCCTGGAGGGCGCGGCGGCCATGTGGGCATTGATCGCTATGCTGATCACCTTTGCGGTAAAGATCCCCGCGGTGCCCCTGCATACCTGGTTGCCCGCCGCACACGTGCAGGCGCCGACCGTCGGCAGCGTCATCCTCGCCGGCGTCATGCTGAAATTCGGCACTTACGGGCTGGTTCGATTTGCTCTGCAAATGACCCCCGATGCGTTCCGTGAAGCGGGCGTTGTTGTTCTTGTTCTCGGTGTTGTCAGCGCGCTCTACGGGGCTTTTGCCGCTCTGGCCCAGAGTGATCTGAAACGCTTGGTCGCCTATACGTCGGTTAACCACATGGGGTATGTCATTGTCGGTGTGGCCGTGGCGGCAATAACTCTGGATCCCTCGGTGCGAACTGTTGCTTTGGATGGTGCGGTATTGCAGATGTTCAGCCATGGACTGGTTACCGGTGCCTTGTTCTTGCTGGTGGGCATGATCCAGGACCGTGCCCACACCCGTGAAATGGGCGAATTGGGTGGGTTGCTCAAGACGGTCCCAATGCTCGGCTGGACCTTTGTGTTGGCGGCCTTTGCATCGCTGGGCTTGCCCGGGCTGGCGCACTTTCCGGCAGAGTTTCAGATTTTTCTCGCCACCTTGGGTAGCGCGCCCGTAGCGGTTGTTGTGATTCTGGGCATTGCCATCATCGCTGGCACCTTTCTCAAGGCGTTGCGCGAAACCTTTCTGGGCGAGCCCAGACAGCGCTGGCAGGCCATGCCCGATCTCAGTGTACGGGAATGGCTTGCCGTGGCGCCACTGCTGGTACTCACGGTTGCCACCGGCGTGGCACCGTCCTGGGTGCTGGACATCATTCACCGGACCACATCGGCGCTGGTGCTGTAATGGCCCGTGATCTTGCATTATTGATTCCGGAAATTGCCGTACTGTTAACGGCTGTCGGCGCGCTGATCGCGGAAATGCTGCGCCGGCCGCGAATAGCGCTGGTGGTCTCGGTCATCGGGCTGCTCGCTGCCACGGGGCTGACGTTGCGTCTGATTGGTGAGGACACAACGGTGTTCGGCGGCAGCTTCCGGATTGACGAACTCAGTGTCTGGGCCAAGCTTATTCTGTTGCCGGCCACCGTGCTCTCCATGCTACTAGCGCGAGTGGATGTGCGAGGCACCGCGCGTGAGGGTACGGTCTACAGCCTGCTGTGCTTTGCCACCCTCGGCGCCCTGGTTCTGGCCGGCGCGGGCGATACGATGTTCCTGGTGTTGGGCACACTGTTGACCGGCCTGGCCACCTTCGCCCTGGTCGCCTATCCGGATACCGACCCGGCCACCGAAGCCGCCATGAAATTCTTCGTGTTTGCCTCGGTCACCGGTGCAATCATGATTTTCGGTCTGAGTTACTGGTTCGGTGCCGCCGGCTCCACCTTGCTTGCTGATCTGCCGGGCATGGATACCATGCCTATGGCCGTCATCATCGGCTTTGTGGCTGTCGTTATCGGCCTTGGCTACAAGGCATCGCTGGTTCCGTTTCATTTCTGGGCGCCAGATGCCTACGAGGGCGGGCCGCTGTCGATAGCGGCTTACCTGTCCGTGGTGCCCAAGATCGGGGCTCTGTTCGCACTTGCTCAGGTGGTTCGCGGTCTGCCCCCGGAAAGTGGTTGGACTGCCGTCATCGCGGGTCTGGCCGTTCTGACCATGACCTACGGCTATCTCGCCGCGCTGGTGCAGGATAACGTCATCCGGCTGTTGGCGTATTCTTCGATTGCCCAGTCCGGCTACTTTCTGCTGGGCATCGTCGCGGTGGGTTCAAGCAAACTCGCGCTGACATCGGTTATCCTGTTTGCTGCCGCCTACGCGGCCATGAACCTGGGCGCTTTTGCCGTTACCGCGGCAACTGGCCGTGTGCTGGATGCGTTCCGTGGGCTGGGCCGTGCAAAGCCGGTGACCGCAATCGCAATGGTGGTTTTCCTGCTGTCGCTGGTCGGTATTCCGCCTCTCGCCGGCTTCGTTGGCAAGTTCCTGCTCTTTGCCGCCGGCATCGATGCCCAGTTCACCTGGCTGGCGGTGGTGGCGATTGCCAACAGTGTGCTTTCACTAGCGGTATACCTGCGCATCGTCGTACCCATGTACCAGCAGGCGGCGACGGAATTCGCGCCATTGGGCAGAAGTCTTGGCACGGTGGTAGTGACCACCTTTGCCGCCACACTGATCATCGGCCTGGCGGCCCAGTTCTTTCTTGCGGGACTGGTGGAGTGGCCGGCCTAGTGCCCCGCCCGGCGACGCTGGCCATCGTGCCGGCCATGAGCACACCGCTGGCGTCCATTTTCGGCAGTGGCTTCCTGGTCATCGTACCGGTACTGGCCAGTAGTGTGGGGCCGTATTCGTTATGGGCGATGCTGGCGGTGGCTTTTGTCGCTTTTCACACCGGTGCCGTCGTGCGCCATAACATTCTGTGTGCTGAACCGGTGCTGGCAGCGGGCAGTCAACGTCTGACGCTCACGCTCGAACGACTGTCGGATGGGGCGCTGGTCCTGGCTTATATTGTGTCCGTGTGCCTCTACATTCATATCCTGAGCGCCTTCGTGCTCGGGGCTTTCGGACTGGATTCGGGCTTCAACAAGAGCCTGTTTACCACGCTGGTGATCGGCGTGATTACTGCAATTGGCATCATGGGTGGCTTGAGACCGTTGGAGCGGATGGAGCGGTGGGCTCTGTATGTGACCATCCTGGTGCTCGCTGTGCTGTTGGCCGCCTTCGCCCTGCGTGACATCAGCGACTTTCTGGACACCGGACGCTTTGTGCTGCCATCCATGCCGCAACGTTCCGGCTGGGAAATGGTGACCATGGTGGCCGGTACCCTGATCGTGGTGCAGGGCTTCGAAACGCCGCGCTATCTCGGCCAGAGTTTTGATACCTGGACGCGGATCCACGCCTCGCGCTGGTCGCAATATGTATCTCTCACGGTCTACGTGGCATTCGTCGCCGTGGTCTTGCCCCTGGTGCCAATTCTGGACGGGCAATACGCAGATAACAGCCTGATCCAGGTGGTTGCCTCGGTCTCGGTACTTCTTTCGGCGCCGCTTATCCTCGCCGCCGGCCTGTCGCAGTTCTCCGCTGCCGTTGCGGACACCCTGGCGGCTGCGGCGAACCTGGAGGAAGTGACGCGGCGGCGCCTCACCCAGCGTTGGGGTTACCTGCTGGTAGGCGGTGCGGCTATGGCGCTGGCCTGGTCCGGTTCCACCTTTACGGTGATCGCGCTGGCGTCACGCGCCTTCGCCCTATACTACCTGTTGCAATGTCTGGTGGCCCTGACGGTGTGCCGCAACCGGCGTGAGCGGGTACGTTTCTTCCTGGTTGCGCTGGCACTCATTTTTGTCCTCCTTTTTGCGGTGCCGGCCGGCTGACCGGGCGGTTTCCGGCGAAAGCCTGAATGTCTGATCTGCACCAAGAATTCATAATGAACTCCGTGACCTATTCGTCGATCGCCCAATCCGGCTATTTCCTTCTGGGCATCCTGGCAGTCTATCTGCGCTTCGTCGTGACAAAGGGAATGTCGTGCTGGCCAGAACTGATATCTGGTTGAAAGCCGTACTGATAATAGCGCTGACTGTCACACTCCTTTTGGGTGTATTTGCGCAAGTGTTTGTAGGGCCGTTTGCATGATGGCCGAAGCCCATTATTTATTGCCGGGAGTAATCACCGCCCTGACGTCTGAGATCAAGCCAGCCTCTATAGAGCCAACGCAAACCAAAGAGCGAGACTGTTGGAACGATAATCCACTGCGCTAGAGGGGCGATACCTGTGCCAAGGAAGGGAAACAGGGGCATAGAATCATTGTAGCTCCAGCGCTGGCCTGCGCCTGTGGCCCAGGCTTCAAAGACTATGGTTATAAGCAGACCGGTAGCAAAATACGCTCCTAAAGCATGGCGGCGCCACCGCCCCTGTATCCAAAAGCCATCTTTAGTTGCCGCTGCGGCGACGCCATAGGCAAATAGTGCAATATTGGCATCGCCGATTGCCGCCCGCGTGCACAGCCAGACGACCGCACCATGGGACGCCTCCATCATCCCTGTAAAGAAAGGCACCTGGATCATTTCCCAAAAAAAATGCAGCAAAAAGCTGACAGACCAGATTAAAAAAAACAGGAACCAGCCTCTACGTGATGGTCGACGTGAACAATGCATAATCTATCCAGCCAATCTAATAACTTCAGGCAGCCGAAGTTGAAATCGCAACCCTTCATCGCAGCGCCCTCCTGACCACCCGATATTTCGGAAATGGCCAGAACCGGTCCACCCAAAAACAACGGCAGCAGCAAGGAGATAACTCGTCGGTTCATTGCGGCCATCTCGATTTCATGCGCCAAATGGTCGGATTGCATGCTTGGCGCCCAGTATGCCTTTCAATAGTGAGCAATCATAGCACCTCTCCAAGAATGGGCGCTGGGGGCGAAATAGCCTCTTTGATGCGTCGTCAGGTCTGACAGTCTGACGGGTGGGGATGTCAGTACGAAAATCGGGAAAATGAAATTTAGCTGAAAATTCAGGTTCGTTTCAGTTGACCACTACAAACTTTGTGCGTCAAGATTAAGGTCGTTTAACTGGCACATCCATATTGAGGCAATAAATCGTTGTCGATATGAAAATTAAAATAAGGAGTTTCACGTGAGCAAAATCTTCAAATCAATAAGCGCTCCGCTGGCGATAGCTTTAGTAGCAACACCGGCGTTGGCCGCGGAGCCGGTCGGGCGTGCGTCACCGACCGTAGAAGACCTGAAGGTTGAAATAAATCAACTGACGGCTGAAGTGGAAGAGCTCAAGAAAGGCGATTCCCCCTTCACGGTGAACGGTTATTACCGCCTGCAGGCGACCTCAGAAAGTTTGGACGAAACCAACGATAACAGCAGTTCTTTTGTTGATCAGCGCCTGCGGGCAAAGATCACCGGCGACCTCAATGATAATGTGAGCCTGGTTTGGTACGGTGAGTTCGACTCTCCGTGGGGTGAGCGGGGAAGCTGCTACGGTGACGACGTCGACGATGACACCCCCGCTGACAATTGCGGCAAACTCAGCGCCGACGGCGTTGGCGTTGAGACCAAAAATGCCTACGCTGAACTGAAGGTGCCGAACAGCGACTGGAAGGTGCGAGCGGGCGTCCAGGGGTATGGCTTCGGCAAGTACGAGAGCTTCGTCACCAATGACGATATGAACGGCATCTCCTTTGCGGGCAATGTTGGTATGGCCACGCTGACAGGTGGCTGGTTCAAGTGGGAAGAAAACGATAGAGATTCTGCGGACGACGTGGACTTCTACATGTTGAGTGCCGAACTTCATCCCAGCGAGGTTTTCCACTACGGCCTTACCGGAGCTCAGATCAGCAACAGCAGTCCGGATGCTCTGAATGGTACGGCGGCTCGAACGGATGACAACTATTTCGGTGCCTACGCCGATTTTACCTATAACAAAATGGCCTATAGCGGCTCGGTACTTTACAAAAAGTCGTCCGGGCGTGACTCTGACGCAACAGATGGCGACACGTACATGTTGAATCTGTATGCCCAGAGGCATTGGGGCAACGCAAGCCTCAAGATTCACGGCATCTACATTCCGGCTGATGACAGCAGCAATGGCGCAGATCGCTTCGCGGCAAACCAGTCAGGCTGGGAGCTGAATAGCAGCAATCTGCAAATCTTCGGAACAGACTACTACTACAACAATGGTGCCCAGGGTGCTAGGTCAGTTAAGGATGCGGCTTACCAAGGGTATGGTCTGATGGGGTTGATGGTCTCAGGTGATCAGGAACTTTCCAACGACTACTACCTGAAGTACGGCACAGGATACTTCCGCGCTGCCGACGACGCGCCCGACAGCGCTGCTCAGGCCAACGGCTCAACCCTTGGCACTGAAGTCGCTGCCCAGGTTGGTAAAAAGTTTGCCGGCTTGTATGACATCAGCCTCCGCGGCTCTTACGGTTTCATGGGAGACTTCTACGGAGATGACCCGGAGGATACCTATAAGGTCGTAGCTATGGTCAATATCAGTTACTGATCAACGTGTAATTTCATGATCTGATACAACGGCCGGGCCTTAGTCCGGCCGTTTGTCATTGAGCCGAACATGCGGAAGGTCGGCAATGATTTTGACGAAATCCTCCAAATGAGGACACTAGCTGACCCACGCAAAGGGGCCAGCCTTTTCTACTGGGCATTATCGTACTAAAACCACCACCGGACGCCCGCCACGAAGCTGGAGGACTCGACGTCTTCCCCCTCGCGCTCACGAAGGTCCTCTGTGTTGCCCAGAAAGCGGGTGTAAGAAACACCCACGTAGGGCGCAAACTCCCTCGAAAAGTGGTATCTCAGACGGAGCCCCAGGCCCACATTATTGATGCCACTACCGACGCCCCACTCCTCAACATCGCTGAAGGCAACGAGCGTTTCGCCGCGGCCCTGCAAAATGAGCCTTTGGGTCAGCAGCCAGTCGTACTCGGCTTCAAGATCGTATGACACGTCACCGTCGTCGGTGACTCGGAGATTTGTGTCTACCTCAAACCAGTAGGGGGCAAGTCCCTGCAATCCAACAATGGCCGAATAGCGCTCCTTATTAGGGCTGGGGCCAAACGTTGTCTGGGCACCCAATCCTGTCTGTATATCCCAGAAGCGATCGAAGCGATAGCTGTACTGCACATCAAAATTTTCAATGTCGCCGCTGTCGCTGGATAGATCAGTCTCACCTTCCGTTTCGACCCAGAGCCGATTGCGATCTTTACCAATCCAGGCCTGGGCGTCCCACAGGGCCAATTCGTTGTCGCCGTCACGCTGGTATTCCATCCGGTCAAACAGAACCTGGCCAAACACCTGGTTGTCGTGTATCGGCAGCGTCCAGTCCGGTTCGGCCTGAACGCCAGTACCGGCGGCGCCGGCTCCCGAGGCAAGCGTTAAGGCTGAGGCACCCACAACCCACTTGATGCGATTCATCATAATGTTCATCCCCTATCCCGTTAAACGACCGACACGACACGAAACATGCCTGCGTCCATGTGGTACAGAAGGTGGCAATGGAAAGCCCAGTCACCCGGTGCATCCGCTGTGATCAGCGCGGATACACGCTCGCCGGGTTTGACGGAAATCGTGTGTTTGCGTGGACGATATTCACCTGCACCGGTTTCCAGTTCCATCCACATGCCATGCAGGTGAATGGGGTGATCCATCATCGAGTCGTTGACGAGGATCAATCGCAGGCGCTCGCCATGGTAGAACTTGACCGGGCCATCGACTTCAGAGAACTTTTTGCCGTCGAACGACCACATGTAACGTTCCATATTGCCGGTAAGGTGCAGTTCCACCTCGCGTTCGGCCGGGCGCTTGTCGGGCCAGCCCTCAATGCTCTGCAACTGGGAATAAGTCAGCACCCGATGGTTGGCTGTTTCAAAGCCTACACCAGGGTCATCCAGACGCGATTGCGGGCTGGAAGCCACCATGGCCGCCCCGGGACCGTGATTATCAGGGCCATGGGATATCGGCCGACCCGCCGTCGGGACCTCATTCATCGTTGCTTTGTCCGAGCTCATCTTGTTCATTCCCGAGTCGGCGCCATTCATCATCATTTGGCCATGGGCTTTGTCGTTGCTGCCTGACATCATTTCCATCTTGCCACCCATGTCCATGCCGCTGTCCATGTTCATATCGCCGTCCTTGCCCATGGCGCCCATGCTCATCGCGCCCATGCCCATGGCGGCCATACCGCGCTCGGTTCGCGGATACATGGGCGGTACTGGCGCCTCCATTCCCTTGCGGGTGGCTAACGTTCCGCGCACATACCCCGACCGATCCTGTGACTGGGCAAACACGGTGTGAGCCGTGTCGGTTGGCTGTACAATCACGTCGTAGGTTTCCGCCACGCCAATGCGGAATTCATCCGTTTCAACGGGTTGCACTGGTTGGCCGTCAGCGGAAATAACCGTCATCGGGAGGCCCGGGACACGGACATCAAAGTAGGTCATCGCCGAGGCATTGATGAATCTCAGGCGAATTTTCTCGCCGGGACGGAACAGCCCGGTCCAGTTACTGGCAGAAGGCGATCCGTTCATCAGGTAGGTATATTCAGAAGCGGTTACATCCAGAATATCCCGGGGGCTCATTCGCATTCTGCCCCACATGCCGGCTTTGCTCCACGCAGCATCCCAGCCCATGGTTTCAACATCCTTGAAGAAGTCGCTAACGGTGCGCTGGTTGTAGTTATAGTAGCCCTCTGCCACTTTAAGGTTGCGGAATACGTCCTCGGGAGAGTCAAAGGTCCAGTCAGATAGAACCACAACGTATTCGCGATCATAGGCCACCGATTCGGGCTCGGCAGGATCAATGATAATCGGCCCATAGTGGCCCAGCTGTTCCTGAAGGCCAGAGTGGCTGTGGTACCAGTAGGTGCCATGCTGTTCGACCGGGAAACGGTACTCAAACGTTTCGCCGGGCATGATGCCGGGAAAGCTGACGCCAGGAACGCCATCCATCTGGTACGGCAGAATCAGACCGTGCCAGTGAATGGATGTTGCCTCCGGTAGCGTATTGGTGACACGCAAGATTGCCTCGCGCCCCTGTTTGAGGCGCACCAGAGGCGCTGGCAGAGTGCCGTTGATGGTGATGGGCTGTTCCGAGACTGTGCCCCCTATCTTGAGAGGTGTTCTCGCGACGGTCAGGTCGTAGATGTCAGCGCCATTACGCACGGTGTGAAATGCGTTCGTGTTGTCCAGTTGTCCTCTAGCATAGGCCGGCAACAAGCTGTCGAAACCGGCAAGAAGTCCCATCGTGGCAGCTCCTTGGATAAGGCGCCGCCTGGACATACCTGCATAGAAATGTCTATCGCTCATAGGTTGCTCCTAAAACCATGTATATACAGCTTCTTGCGTTCGTGACTCGATTATTGATGCTACCCGGTGCAACTGAAATCAAACTGAAAAGTCGACCGGTAACCCCCCATTTTTAACGGGTTGCTGTTTTTCTGGGGAGTTGCCGTTACTGGTACAATCCATGGCAGACTGGCGAAACTTTCCCACCACGAAAAACGGCGCTTACAAATGAAAATTCTGATTGTTGAGGACAATGCGGTACTTGCCAAAAAAATATCGGACTGGCTTGCGCAGGCGCACTACACAGTCGATGTCGCCAAAACCGGCAAAGAAGCAGACTCGTTGATTGAAACAAGCTCCTACCAGGCCGTTATTCTCGATATCGGACTGCCCGATGAAAATGGACTGTCTTTAATGCAAAGATGGAGAAAAAACGGGAAAAAAGAGGCCATCCTTATTCTGACCGCACGCTCCAACTGGACTGAGAGAGTAGAAGGGTTGAACGCGGGTGCCGACGATTACCTTCCCAAACCGTTTGAGTTTGATGAACTGAAAGCCCGGCTCAATGCAATTATCCGAAGGAAGGATGGCAGAACAACAGATCAAATCAGTGTCGACGGATTTCGTCTCAACGCCAGCTACCGAACGCTGACCACGCCCGACCAGAAAGAGTTCAGACTGACAGCCACTGAATTCCGCCTTTTGCAGTGTTTCCTGCGTTCACCAGACAGGGTATTTTCACAGGATGAACTGGTTGAAACCCTCTACAACATTGAAAGATGTCCCACCAGGAATGTTGTTCAGGTCTATATAGCCAGGCTCAGAAAAATAATAGGGGGCAATAAAATCAAGACTTTGCGTGGCCAGGGCTACCTCTTCGAAAAAGATCCTACTGGCTGAACGCCCGAACGAACCAGGTCAACATATGCCAGCTCCAAAGAGTATCCGAAGAACAGCCATTCAGTATGGGGCTGTTTTCAGCCTCGTCTATTTCACCCTGATATTCTTTTCACATGCCTACGTGATAAAACAACTATCGGACGAGTCCAGGAAACAACACCTGAGTAAAGAGCTGGAAAACTTTCAGGCAATCATTGAAGCCGAGTCCCCGACAACTGACGACCTCAGGAACATGATCCATCAGTTTGAAATGCTTCTGGGGCATGCCATCATCATCGAAACGGCAGGCGGGAGCGTCCTGACGAGCAACAACTTTGACCTGAGCCAAATGCAGGGCGTTGTGGATAAGCCCGAGGGTTTTATTCACATAGCGCAGGGCGCGAACACGCTTTTTGGGCTTAGACGTACGTTCACTGCTACTGGAAAGCTGGCCTCAATCACCGTTCTTGAAACCGAGGGGGCGCTCTCTGAACGACCGCTGAAGGCCCACCTGACATTGCTCGGTGCCTCGGCCGTTCTTCTGGCGATACTGCTGGCACTGATTGGAACCACCACACATCTGACGTTAAAGCCCATCAGTAGGATAAAAGAGGACCTGAGACGGCTCCAATCCGGGAAACAAAGTCGTCTGAACCCTCACGTGCCGGAAGAGTTTCGTCCGCTGATCCGGCAGCTCAATGATTTGCTCGAGCTGTCAAACCGGCGGCTGGACCGCCACCGCCGCCTGAATTCCGATCTCTCTCACCTGGTCAAAACCTCTATTTCTGCCAATCTTGCCATTTTGTCGGATATCGATACCTTGCCTCCGTCCCGGGAGGATGTTGTGTTTATGGCCTCTAACTTGCGGGAGCTTGACAAATCCCTGAAATACCGGATGAGCAAAGCAGACATATCAGGCAGACAGATGGGACGGACGTGCATGCCGGTTGAAATCACGGCAAGTGTCATCACCGTTATGGAAAAAATCTTCCCTGACACGGTTTTTCGCCTCCACACCAACTTACCTGAAAACTTCAGCTGGCCAATGGAGCGACAGGATCTTTCAGAGCTACTTGGCAATTTACTCGAAAATGGCGGGAAGTGGTGCCAGACAACCGTCGACGTTACAATCGCCCGCACGTCATCAGGACTCTCCATAGAAGTAGCGGACGATGGCCCCGGAATTTCTCCCGAGGCGGCAGCCACTGTCATGAACAGGGGTACCAGGCTGGATGAAACGGTCGCCGGTTTTGGGCTCGGATTGTCCATCGTGTCCGAGATTGTCGAAGACAACCTCGGACAGATGAACATGGGTACCTCAAAAAACGGAGGAGCCAGCATTGTCATTCTACTGCCACTTCCGGATTAGAAAACCTCCAGAAAGGCAACCGTCGATGACGCAGCGCGGCTTCTCCCATTTTTTACCGTTGGATATCACTCACCTTGGCTCTTGAAAAGCGACCGAACAGAACCGGCAAAACAAAGAGTGTCAGGAAAGTTGCAGTCACGAGACCACCAACAATCACGCTGGCCAGTGGCTTCTGGATTTCCGCTCCCACGCCCGTCGACAACAGCATCGGTATCAAGCCGAGCGCCGAGGTTATTGCTGTCATCAAGACAGGACGTAAACGGGAGACGGCACCTTCAAACACCGCGGTATCCACGTTCAACCCATCCTGTATTCGCTGATTGATGCTTTCGACCATAACGACCCCGTTAAGCACCGCCACACCAAACAGTGTGATAAATCCAACGGAACTGGGCACTGAAAGATACTGGCCGGAGACCCAGAGCGAAAAGACACCACCAATAACGGCAAGCGGCACGTTGACCAGAATCAACAGCGCTTGACCAACCGAACTGAAAGCAAAGTAGAGCAACAGCGCAATCAGCCCCAGAGATACAGGTACCACAATGGTCAATCGTTTCTGAGCTCGCTGCTGGTTTTCGAACTGACCACCAATATCCACCGAATAGCCGGGGGGAAGATTCACTTCTGACGCGATGGTATCCTGAATATCGGCAACCACACTGCCCATGTCACGACCCTGCACATTGGACTGAATGACCACACGGCGCTGAACGTCGTCGCGGCGCACCTGGGGCGGGCCAGACTCAATAGACACATCGGCCACATCACCGAGTCTCACCCAGGCTCCGGAAGGCGCCTGCAACCTGAGATCAGCAATGGCATCCCGGTCTTCCCGGAAACGTTTGGCCAGGCGCACATAGATATCGTACCGCTCATTTCCGTTGATGATCTGGCCCGCGGCGGCACCACCCAGTCCGTCCCGGACGACACTCATCACATCAGACACGGCGAGTCCGTACCGGGAAAGTGCCTGACGGTCTGGCTGAACCACCAACTGCGCTTCACCGGCAATCTGCTCCATGGCCACATCCCGTGTTCCCTGAACGGTTTGGACCGCCGCTTCAATCTGCTGGCCTTTCTCCGCCAGTACGTCGAGATCCGGGCCAAAGAGTTTGATGGCCAACTGCGCACGAACACCTGACAACAATTCATCAACCCGAGTCGCGATAGGCTGAGAAAAGTTAAACAGTAGTCCCGGGTGCTGTTCGAGCTTCTCCTCAAACAGAGCCTGCAATTCATAGCGATTACTGGCGCTGGTCCACTCCGAAGTTGGTTTTAAGCCAATATAGACCTCTATGTTGTTAACTGGCTCCGGGTCGCCGCCTATTTCTGCTCGGCCAGCCCTGGACAGAGCGTAAGTCACCTCTGGAAACTCCATCAGCATGGCCTCCAGTTTCGGCGCCACTTCAAGCGCCGTATCGAGGCTTGATGAAGGGGCCAGGGTCACCCGGAGGTTAATCGTGCCCTCTTCCAGTTCAGGCACGAACTCCGTGCCCAGTCGTGGAACAATCAGCGCCGCCAGTACAACAAGAACCGCCGCCGCGCCAACAACCACGCGGCTATGCTTCAGTGACCAGGCAAGCCCCATGCGATAGAGCTTTTCCAGGGGTTTTAGAATGAAGCTTTCCCGCTCCCGGATACCCTTACGGAACATGTATGACGCCAGCGCGGGTACAACCACCAGAGCGACGATCACCGCCGACACGATAGCCAGCATGATGCTGATTGCCATTGGCTGGAACAGCTTGGCTTCCACACCTTCAAAGCTGAACAGAGGCATGAAAACGACCAGGATAATCGCCGTCGCGAAAAAAATCGGCCGTGCCACTTCCCGGCCGGCTTCCTGGAGACGAAGGGCAATGCCATGATCATCGTGTGACGCGTCCAATGGATCGGGGTCATCTCCAGCCAACTCATCCCGATGGGCGTCATGCTTAGCATCAGGATGGGTCAGATGCTTGAACATGTTCTCAACCATAACAACAGAGCCATCCACCAGCATGCCGATTGCCACAGCAATACCGCCCAGAGACATCAGGTTGGCCGAGAGACCGAACCAGGCCATGATCATCAGGGCAATCCCGATGGAAATCGGTATTGAAAGCAGCACCAGCGTTGTTGCCCGCAGATTCATCAGGAACAGGGCAAGCACGATCGCAATAAACACAAAAGCCAACAGAAGCGCATTGGTCACCGTCTCTACGGCCTTGGTCACCAGATCCGCCTGGTTGTAATAGGGCTCAAAACGAACCCCACTCGGAAGCGCCTGATTTATGCGATCAATGCGGGCCTCGATGCCGTCGATGGTGGCTTTTGTGTTGGCCCCCATTCGTTTGAGTACAATGCCAGAAACCACTTCACCCAGTTGTTCAACCTGACCGGCTTCATCCTTCCGGGTCATGGTTACCGCACCCTGGCGAATTTCAGTGCCCAGCGCTACCTCGGCGACATCGTTCACTGTCACTGTAATGCCATCACTGGTTTTAACGGGCACCTGACGGATCTGCTCGAGCCCCTGCTCGCCATTACCCAGCCAGCCCATACCGCGAATAACCAACTGCTCCTGCCCGCGGCCCATATACCAGCCCCCAACATTGGAGTTGTTGTTCTCCAGGGCTTCCATGACATCGTTCTGTGATAAGTCATAGGACAGCATTCGCGCCGGGTTCAGGTTAACCTGGTACTGGCGGACCTCTCCGCCAAACGACAGAATTTCCGTAACCCCTTCAGCCGGTATCAGCAACAGTTTGACCAGCCAGTCGTGCAAGCTGCGCAATTCCATTGCGTCGTACCCCGAATCCGGGTCCGCTATCAGCAAGTACTGGTAGACCTGGCCAAGACCGGACGTATTCGGCCCCATTTCAGGCACCCCGACCCCGTCCGGAATCAGCTCCCGCGCGGCCTGCAACCGCTCGAAAACCAGTTGGCGCGCGAAATAGATATCCGTGCCCTCTTTAAAGACCACGGTGACACCAGACAACCCGGTTTTGGAGATGGACCGAACCTCCTCAACATCCGGCAACGCATACATCACCGCTTCAATGGGATAGGTGATCAGCTGCTCGACTTCCTCAGCCGCAAGTCCGGGCGCCTCTGTATTAACAGCGACCTGGACGTTTGTAACGTCGGGGAAAGCATCAAGATTCAGTTTTGGTATCTGAAACGCGGCCGTGGCGATAAGCACTGCAAGCGCAATAAGAACCAACAGGCGGTTCTGAACCGCCCAGTCGACAACTCGGTTGAACATAATGGCTCCCGGAATCAGTGGTTGTGCGGATCAAAGCCGCCTTTGGCAATCTCAGAGGCCACAAAAAATGCGCCCCGCAAAACGACTCGTTGGCCCGCAGCCAGGCCGGAAACCTCACGGAGCCCGCCAATTGAGCGGCCCAGTTCCACTTCCACGGGTTCATACTCGCCTTCGGCCTCTTCCACATAGACCGTCCAGTCGCCGTCCGCGCCACGCATCAATGCAGTCTCCGGCACGGCAAGCACCGGCTCGCTGGTCTTAAAACGAAAATACACATCTGCGAACATTCCTGGATGAAAACGATCTTCAGGATTGTCCAGCTCAAGCCTGACAATCCGCGTGCGGGTCACAGGATCAATGGTGTGGGCTTCCTGGGACACCGTTGCCACGCCCACACGACCCGCTGCCCTGACTTCGGCTTCCGCGCCCTTCTCTAGAACAATGTCGGAGCTTGCTGGCAGATGGGCTTCTACCCAAAGCTCACTCTCATCAGCAAGAGTCACCAGCGGCTGGCCAGCCTCAACTCTTTGTCCTTGCTCAAACTCATCGGTCAGTACTGCACCATCCACGCGAGCCCTGAGCATGTATTCACCGAGACTATCCACCCCGCTGGCCTTCAACGCACCAATGTCATCATCGTTCAGCCCGTAAGCAAGCAGAGTCGCCCTTGCTGCTTCAATGTTGGCTTTCGCTGTATTGAACCGCTGATCGCCAACCACGGAACGACCCAGCCCGCTGATTCGCTTCCATTCAGGAAAAGCTTTCCTGTAATCCGCCTGCGCCTGTGCCACCGTCTCACTGAACAGGGTTACCAGCGGCTGGCCCTTGGTTACGTGCTCACCCAGTTCCACGTGACGCCGCAGCACCACTGAGGCAACCCGGGGGGACACGTGATAGCTGGTATAGCCGTTGGTCAGCAGCTCACCGGGAGCGTAGATTTCATAGTCAACGTGCTTGCTTTCGAGGGTTGCTACTTCAATGCCGGCGAGCTCTTTCTGTTTGGCATTGATGCTTGCGGTAGTTGCTTTTTCCTCTTCATGCTCACCTTCTTCACCATGATCTTCCTTATGCTCGCCCTTCTCACCGGTGACTTCCTGATGATCGTCGCCACTGGCAGCATGATCATGACCGGCTTCCTGATGAGCATCTTCCTCTGCCTGTACAAAAGAAAGTGGGGCTGTAAGCAACGTCAATGCGAATACAGAAATCAGAGTTTTTTTCATAATGAATATCCAGTTTCCAGACTATTATTGGAAGAGGGTGATCAGTTCGCCAGACTGGCTCAAGAGCTCAATCAGACCCAACTGCGCCTGCTTTTCCAGTTCAATACCGGTTTTCAGGCTCTCCGCGCGCTGGCCCAGCGCCTGGAGATACTCAGAGGTGGAGAGGTCGCCGACCTGCCACTGCTTCTCAAGCAAATCAGCACTTCGCTGTACACGCCCCTGGGAGAGTTCTGTCCATCGACGAAGTTGGGTGTCGTATCGCTTCCAGGCAGCTCGGGCGCCCGCCAGATCATACTGCTGCTTCCGATAAAGTGCCTGAAACCGAGCCTCGGCCTCTAATGATCGTCGGTTGGCAGCCTGGATTTCGGCACGGTAGTTATTACGGACATTCAGAGGGATCGAGAACGTCAGGCCAACCAGGTTCTCACCGCCATCACGCCCTCCGCTCAGCCCGACCGTGGGAGATGCCGCCGCTCTGCGACTGACCACCTCGGCTTCGCTCCGCAACACCTGCCACCTCGCGCGGGCAGCAGCAATTGACGGATGATCCAGCAAATTGTCGTTATCGACCCTGGAAGCAAGAGCCGGCCAAATGTGCCCGGGGATCCCCCCATCCTGAGGCCGCCAATCCGGCAGAAGCTCTCTGACCCGGGCTTGCGCCTGATCAACCGCAGCCTTTGCCTGGGCGAGTTCACTGAGCTGCTGAGAAAGGCTTAAAAAAAGCAGCTCTGCATCGGTACTCCCCAGGTCGCCCGCCTGCTGGCGTTGCTCAACCTGCTCCAGCAAGGCATCCAGACGGTGTTGCTGGGATTCCGCAATTTCTTCGGCACGCGTCGCCGCGCGCCACTCGACAAGCGCAAACAGCGACTCGGACGTTTGTGCCAAAACCGCCTCGTTCAAATCAGCTTCAGCGGAAAGCCTGATCAGCTTTGCCTTGTCCTTTAGCGCACCCTGTTGATCAGACCAATCGATCGTTTGTGATAGCCCTGCCTCAAAGTTGTTTTCACTGCCCGTTCTGTCTGCTCCAACAGACAGCTCCGGGTTATACAGCGGTTGTTCGCTTGCCTCAGCATCCGCATCCCGGGCTGCCGCCTGCTCTGTCGCCGCCATGACATCCGGATGCTTGCTTATCTGGCCAGTGAGCCAATTTGTCCAATTCACAGTCTCCGCTTGACCGAACAGAGGAATAGACAATAGTACTGAACACAGCAACGCCCTGGGCGAGTGCTTGCTTGCCTTCATCGACTTTCTCCCGAAGGGGTTGTTAGCCACAATTCATGGGGGCGAGACGCCCATGACAAGGTAGGTAGAGGTGGAGATAGTAAGTGAAAAGGTTGAAATGAACTTGAATTTGGAAGGCATTAGCTCAGGGAACTTGAAAGTGCTCCTCAATAAGGGCGGGGAGAAGCGGCATCGCGACTCATGGCCACGATGCCGCCATCCAATCTAGGAAAAGCGCTGGTTTGATGCCGGTTGAAGTGCGCTCTCGTCGGTCGCACCATCGTCGATACGAACAGCCCGAACCAGGCGGGATACAAGCACCTTGCCGTCACCCGGGTGCCCTTCCTGGGTTCTGCCCGTTCTGACAATGAGTTCCACAACTTCACCAGCGACATCATCGGTCGCTACGTCTACTTCCAGCTTGACCATCTTCACTTTCTCCAGAGGCGACTCATCGCCGACCAGATGACCAAATTCGCTGAGAGACACGACAGCAATACTTGCCACCCCCTTAACTTTGGCCAGAGCATCAACCACATGCCCTGCCATCACTTCTCTGACATACGCTTTTATTTCATACATAAACCGTCTCCTGACTATCAGACTGAAACGTCACGACGTTCAGATGCAAACCACTGGTACACACTGGGCAACACCACCAGCGTCAGCAGCGTTGAAGTGATCAGACCGCCAACCACAACCGTTGCCAGTGGCCGTTGGACATTAGAGCCAATGCCATCGGCCAGCAGCAGGGGAATCAGCCCCAGAATAGCCACAGAGGCGGTCATCAGAACCGGCCGCAAACGGCGTTGAGCACCCAGCTTGACTGCTTCAATGACTTCGTAGCCTTCGTCCCGCAACTGGTTGATGTAACTCACCATCACCACGCCGTTAAGTACGGCCACACCAAACACCGCGATGAATCCCACGGCAGCGGGCACAGAGAGGTAAAGCCCCGTCACAAACAGCGCGACAATGCCACCGGTAATCGCAAAGGGCACATTCATGAAGATCAGCACCGCATAGCGCAGACTACTGAATGCCGAGAAAAGAAGCAGGAAAATAAGCGCCAGGGTAATGGGCACAACGATCGCAAGCCGAGCCATGGCCCTTTCCTGGTTCTCAAACTGACCGCCGAACTCCACGAAATACCCCGGCGGCATGACCACTTGCTCCTCGATCCGCTTGCGCAAATCCTGAACAACACCGCCCATATCGCGACCACGTACGTTCATCTGCACGTACTGTCGCCGACTGGCATTGGAGCGCGAAATTTTCTTGGGGCCAGCGTACATTTCAACATCGGCCACCCGTGAAAGCGGGATGAGCTCGCCACTATTACCCCGGAGGGGAAGCTTTCTGATTTCATCGATGGACCCGCGATAGGACTCTTGCAGCCGGGCGAAGATCTCAAATCGCCGGACACCGTCGAAGACCAGCCCCGCGCCTTTACCGCCAATCCCGGTTTCGACCGTACTCATCAGGTTATCAATGCTGATGCCAAACTGCGCCAGCACTTCACGGTCGGGGCGAATAACGATCTGTTTTTTACCTGCGCTCTGCTGAGCGCGCACATCCGTTGCCCCCGGCACATCATTCGCCAGGGCCGCCACTTCCTTGCCGATCCGGCCCAACTCGTCGAGGTCGTCGCCGAAAATGCTGGCAACCAGTTGCGCCTGAACGCCTGAGAGGAGTTCGTCGGTTCTGAGCTGAATCGGTTGTGACAGATTGTTGGCAAGCCCGGGAACCCGCTCATCCAAAGACTCCGCAATCCGGCTCTGAAGGTCCTCATAGCTCACATCTTCTCGCCACTGATCCAGAGGCTTCAGATTGACGAGCGTCGCGACAACGTTCACGGGTTCAGGATCACCGCCCACCTCGGCACGACCGATCCTGGCATAGGTGCCGGTGACCTCTGGAAATTCATCGACAACGGACTGAATCCGTTTGCCATACTTGATGGCGGATTCAAGACTGGCTCCAGGAGGCAGTGTCGAGCGAATCTGGAACGTGCCTTCCCTGAGCGTGGGCACGAACTCGCTCCCGAGATAGGGAAACAGCAGGAGACTGCCGGCAAAGGCAATGACGGCCACGCCCATTACAATTTTAGGGGCTTTGACGACAGTATTCACCACCGGCTTGTATAGCCGGTTCAGGAACAGAACCAGCTTCGGCTCTTTGTGTTGTCCACCCATCTTGAATGACAGCGAGGCCAGAACCGGCACCAACGTCAACGCGAGTAACAGCGCACCGATCAACGCAAAACTGATGGTGTAGGCCATGGGCGAAAACAGCTTGCCCTCAACGCCCTGCAGCGTAAACAGCGGCAGAAAAACGATAATAATGATGCCAATGGCAAACACAATCGGACGAGCCACTTCCCGGGCAGATTCACCTACAAGCCTCAGAACACTGACCTTTTCCTCTGATCGTTCTTCCAGATGTCGGAAGATGTTCTCTATCATCACAACGGCGCCGTCCACCATCATACCGATGCCGATAGCCAGCCCCCCCAGACTCATCAGATTGGCGGACAGGCCCGAAATCCGCATCGCAATGAATGCGAAAAGCACAGACAACGGCAAGGTCGCCACCACGATCAGTGTGGAACGTATATTTCCGAGGAACAGATAGAGGAACACCAGCACCAGAACCGAGCCCTCAAGTAATGCTTTCTCGACAGTGCCTATGGCCTTGTCCACCAACTCCGCCTGGGAGTAATAAGCCTCTATTTTCAGCCCTTCGGGAAGTGACTTGTTCAGATCATCGATTTTTGCGTTGACGTCCTCGAGTACCTGACTGGTGTTGGTTCCGATCAGCTTCATCACGTAGCCGCCCACGGACTCCTCGCCCGAGGACACCTCCGCGCCGCGGCGAATTGCCGGTCCAAGGCTAACCTCTGCCACATCCCTGACATAAATAGGAGACTCTCCCTCACTCTTGGACACAATGATGTTCTGGATGTCCTCGATGCCCTCGGTACCTGAATTAACCCAACCGTAGCCGCGAACTATATACTCTTCACCTCCTCGCGTAATGAAAGAGGCGCCGACGTTCCGATTATTCTGGGTGAGGGCGCCGCGAACGTCAGACACTGTCAGGTTCCTTGCCTGAAGCTTCTGCGCATCGATATTGACCTGATACTGTTTTACCTCGCCGCCGATGGACAGCACACCGGTTACACCCGGAACGGTTCTGAGCTGGGGCTTGACAATCCAGTCCTGGATCGTGCGGATTTCCTGCAGGCTGTATTGATCCTTATCCTCAGCTTCCAGGGAATACATCAGGATGCGCCCAAGACCGCTCGCTATGGGCCCGAGTTCCGGCTGCCCCATCCCTTCGGGAATCTGGCGCTTGGCCTCGGAAAGCCGTTCGTTTACCAGCCGCCTGGCGAAGTAGATATCGGTGCCATCTTCGAAATAGATGGTCACCCGCGACAACCCGAAAATCGACGTGCTCTGCACTTTTTCCAGCTTGGGAATTCCATACATGCTGATCTCAACGGGATAGGAAATCAGCGTTTCGATATCAACCGGCGACAGACCAGGACTGGTGGTAAACACCTGAACCATGGTCGGCGTCGCGTCCGGAAACGCATCCACCGGCAGTTTTTGAAATGAAAATACGCCGGCAACGATCACGGCGATAGCAAAAACAAGCGTCATCAGACGATTGTTCAGCGCATAATTCACAATTGCGTTGATCATGCTCCCCCCGGGGTTTAGTGTCCGTGAGCGGCGCTGCGGCCACTGGCGGTAATGGCCGACATCAGATCAAAAGCGCCTACTGAAACCACTTCCGTGTTTGCGCTAATGCCGGACTTGATCTCGATCCAGTCGTTTGCCTCCTTGCCAAGCGTGACGGGAACCGCCTTGTAAGCCCCTTTCTCATCGCCCGGAACAAACACAACGGAGTCATCGCCAATGGTTTGAACCGCATCATCCGGAACCAGCGGCAGTGAGGCCTCCGATTCCGTCATGATTCTGGCCGTGGCATAGGTATTCGGGCGAAGGTCGCCTCTGGGAGACTCCAGCACAACGCGAACCGGGATGGTGCGGGTCTTTTCATCGAGCATGCTCGACACCCAGGATACCTGCCCACTGTGAAACCGGTCAGAACTTGAATCCCTGGAGGAAATCTGAACCTCGTCTCCCGTTGAAATCTGGTCAATATCGGATTCGGACACCTGAAGAATGGCCCACAACACCGAGGCATCCGCCACGATGAAAGGCGTATCCGACGGACTCAGCGTTTGCCCCAGACGAACATGCATCTGCTCGACACGCCCCTCAATGGGTGAGCGGAGCGCGTATTGCGCCAGCCCCCCACTGTCACCTGACGACTCGCTGCCGTAAACCGCCAGTTGTTCCCGCACGGAATCGTACTCCGCTTTTGTTTCAAGAAAGGCAGCCTTGGCATCCAGGAACTCTTCTTCACTGGAAATACCCTGTCCCTGCAACTCCCTTTCACGATTGTAGTCAGACTCGGCCGCTTCTTTGCGGGCCTCCAGCGAGATTAACCGGGAGCGAATCCGGGCCAGCTCCACACTGTTCAGGGTTGCCAGTAACTGCCCCTTATTGACACGATCCCCCAGATCAACCGCCAACCCTGTCAGTTTTCCCTCCAGCAGCGGACCAACCTCGGCCACGCGGTCCGGCACATACTGAATCTCGGCAGGTGCCGTAACAATTGCGCCAGCGCGCCCCTTGGCAGCCGCCACAGTCTGAATCGACAGTAACTCTGTCTGCTCCGGCGTCAGATGGATCTGGCGGGACTGGTTTTCCTCTCCGGCATGCTCGGCTTCTTCATTTTCGTGCTGGTCACCCTCGGCTTCTCCGGCAGCGTATGCCTGCTGCAAGCTCAGAGCGCCGACAACTATTAACAGTATCTTCAGATTGCGAATCATTCATTCACCCTCAATATTTAGAGAACGGTACTAAGAGAACGGTCAATTTTGAGTTTCATACCCTCAGGAACCGGCTGACATCGACAGAGCACCTCCTGTGCTTATCTCCAGCGCCCGGACGGCATCGATATAATCATTCTGCGCCTGAACGTATTCCTGCCTTACCGACAGGAGATTGTCCTGTGCCGCCAGAACATCCGAGGCACCGACCTTGCCCGCCCGAAGTGCTTTCTGCATCAACTGTAATGTTTCCTCTGAACGCTCCAGGATCGACTCGTTCATCTGGCGCAGCCGAACGGCGGTGGATTCGTACCGGGCCACAGCTGACACAACCTGACGCTCTGTAGCCAGGCGCAAGGCCTCTGCCTCAAGCTCGGAGGTTTTCAGCCGCGCAGCAGCTTGTCTCTGCTCACCGGAATAATCATGAAAAACGGTCAAAGGCATCGACACCCCTGCACCGAAAAGGTTGGAGCCTTCCTCACGATCATAAAATCCGAAGACTTTCAGATTTGGAATCGTCAGGCTTTTCGCAACTTCAAGGCCAGATTCATCCGCTGCAATTCTGGCGGCCGCCGCTTTCAGGTCCGCTCTCTGACTCTGTGCCATCTCGACAAGCTGGCTGGTCGGAGGCAGGTCTTCGAGCGTCACATCAAGCTCGCCGGTCACCCCAACGGCATCGGAGGGGGACACCCCGAGCACTTCGGTAAGGTCAATTTTTGATTGCTCGAGCTTTTGTTCCGCCGAGGCTTTTTGATTCCGGGCCCTGGCAAGCCCAATGACTGCGGTATTGAGATCAATCCGGGTTTGTTTACCCTGTTTTACGGACATTTCAACCAGGTCTTTGGTGCGTTGCATAAGTTCAACGGCACGGGTTGCGGTTTCCAACTCTTTCTGAGCCAGCAGTATCCGGAAATAGGCGGCCCGCACCCGCGCCTTGGTGGCTACCTTCAGGTATTCAAGCTCCTGTTGCCGGGACGTGAGATTACTCCGGGCACGCGACTGCCCAAGGTCGCCGCGATTACCCATCCAGATCTCCTGAGTAACCCTCACCCCATATTCCAGGGACTCGTCGGCCTGATCCGGGGCCTGACGGGCCCCCAACTCAAACTCTGGATTGCTCGGCGCCCAGCGGCTGGCATGATCAAGCTGTCCCTGCTGTATCGAGACCGCGGCCCGCCTCAAAGCCAATACCGGGCTATTCTCGAAAGCCATCACCATGGCCTGGTTCAGGGAAACAGCCTGGCTGGATTTGGCCTGCTGATATTCTTTCAGCGACACACTCTCTTTTGCCTGGGCCGACACCATAGGAGAGACGGCCAAGGCTCCCGGAACTATCATCGCGCACAACAACAATCGTTTGTTCATTCAGTATCATCCTGGCTGTTTGACTGAGGTCAGTGAGTCAGCATTTTTGCGTGGGAATCTGGAACGACCTTACAGACAAACCTTTAATACAGTTTGAAATTCAGGCACCGGATAAGAAATGAGCTTTGGCGGCAGGGGGGGGCAGAGGTAAGGGCGAGGATGTCGAGTCACCGGGCGTCAAGGCAGGCGCACGATGGTGGGTTCTTGCATGATAAATAAAAACCGGCCCGTCATTTGGGCCGGCTTTTTATTCTGGATCTGAATTGCTTGTGATCACTTGGCCGATCAGAAACTCCTGCTCCAACCCAGCCAGAACTTCGGATCATCCGAGTTGACAGAGCCAAGCTCGTCGGTTGACTCAATGTCCGCGTACTCCACGTTAACACTGAAAGAACCGAAGTTTCCCGCATCCTTTGTAACGTTGGCGGCGACGTGTGAATAACTTGCCTCGCCGACAGAAGCCTTGCCGTCATCAGCGAAGTCGTAATAGCCAAGCGTCACACCGGCACTGTAGCTGTCCTCCAGAGGCACCCCAACAGAGGCGTAGTAATAGGCATCCCCCTGCACGAACACCCCATCACCACTGGTGTCGCTGTTGATCGTGTAGGCCAGGCCGATGGCCGCAATGCCATAACTGATCTCGCCGTACAGTTCGCCGAAGTCGATGGAGTCCGGCGCGTCAGGATACGCATAATAAATGTACCCAACGTCATAACCCAGTTCTTCCACAGAGCCGGAGAATCCGGCATAAAGGTCAAGCTCATAGCTGGTGCCGTCACCAAAATCGACATTGGAACCCCAACCACCGGCGTAGAAGCCCGACGCATGCTCATAATCCAACCCTCCCTGGACAGCCGCAGCCCCGTCTGTCTGGGTGACGCCCCGGAACAGATAGTTGCTGCTGGCGCTCACATTTGAGCTGACGTCAGCGCTAACAATGGCGGGCGCAGCCTGAAGTGCTGCAAGCAAAGTGATACTGATAAATCCGGATTTGGTGAAAAACTGCTTCTTCATAATGGATACCTTCGGTTGGGTTTCATTGCTCCAAATATGATTCAGCAAAAGTCTTGCCACATCTTATTTATTCTTGTTTATCATAATTATAGAGACAAATCGGCACATTCTGAGCTTGCCCCCGAAAAACGACCGCAACACCTAGCGCCCCAGAACCTGTCACCGGCCCGGACCAGCGCCCTGTTTTGATGCATTCTCTGTAACCATTCTGTAATCTTTGCCAAATAGACTTTAATCGCGCTTCAACACACACAACCAAACCGAAAAAGGTGAGACAGATCATGAGCAAGAAATATTTGGGCTTGGCTTTGGCGATTTCTGCCGCTTCTGCTGCACAGGCCGGAACCGTTACGACCAGCGGCGAAGACCTTGTGATCGATACCGACAGCGGTATCAAAGTGAAAGTGTCGGATAACTCTGCGTCTTTTCAGCTCGGCGGGCGCCTTCAATGGGATTACGACGCCACGCAGTCTGACGACAAAGGTGACACTACCGATTTCGACGTGCGCCGGGCACGCCTCTACGCCAAGGGCCACTTTGGCGACTGGGCGTACAAAGCCCAGTTCAACGTGGCTGAGAGTAGTGATGATAAAGGCAACGCCGGCGGGACCGCTGAGGACCTGTACATTCGCTACCTGGGATTTGGCTCAGCTGCAACCGTGACTATTGGTAAGCAGAAAGAGCCATTCGGCCTGGAAGAATTAACGAGCTCAAAAGACATCTCAGCGCTTGAGCGATCTGCCATGACCGAGCGTTATGCCCCCGGTCGCAGCGGTGGCATCCAGCTCAGCGGCAAGGGCAGCAACTGGACCTACGGTATCGGCTATTTCGAGGCAGACGGCGATGGCAGCGACGACTTCAATAACACGGCAGTAACCGCACGGGGCACGTTTGCACCGATTCAAACGAATAATCTGGTTGCTCATCTTGGTGCGGGCTATACCACGCGTGACGCCGACACTCAGGCCGAGGAGGTCGACACGTTTAATCTGGAACTCGCCGGCGCTTCCGGGCCCTTCCATGCCCAGGCCGAATATTTCGATTCCGAAGAAGGCCAGGTGGATGTTGATGGTTATTACGTACAACTTGGCTGGATCATCACCGGCGAAAGCCGCCCTTACAAAGCCGGAGCATTCAAGCGGGTAAAACCGGCATCACCCAAAGGGGCCTGGGAAGTTGTTGCCCGCTTTGAGGATGGCGACGGAAAATACAGTGATGTGGGGCTGGCCACGACCGACGGCGAGCAGACAACACTGGGCGTTAACTATTACGCCAACAAGAATGTTCGACTTGGAATGAGCTACATGGATGGCGAAGAAGCCAATGGCGCTAGCGGAGATGAAGTGCGTGCGAGGTTACAATATGCATTTTGACCGCATGGCGGGTTCTTGAATAAGCTTACCACTTGATTAGGGCACTGGTACGGGAAACATTGCGATCAAAAAACAATCGGAAAATTCAGTTAGAGTTCAGTTTAGCTTGATATAGTTCTTGCGAGTTAACGAAGTACTCAGGTTTTTAGGGCAGATATTCATCTGCCCATTTTTTTGTCTGCCCCGCTCTGAATAGAGCTCATCTGAAGTTTCTGGGTACATAGCTATCTGGCAATAATCAATTCCTGAAAAAGGGGCGCACCGACGCGCACGTGGAGTCGTCTGGCAGTCTGTCGGGATTAGGTTGTTAGGTCTCTCATAGCCAGAAAACCCCGGCTGGAAACCAGGGCTATGACAGAGAGGGAATGCAAAGGCGAACTCGCCGCCGATCAGTTGGCCTTGGGTTGTTGATCAGAAATTAACGCTGATCCCCAGCGAAGCGGTACGTGGCATGTTTGGCCTGGCGCCATCGGGCAAACGTGAAACAATTTGCTGTTCATCGAACAGGTTGTCCACTTTCAGGAAGACATCGGCACTGGCGGTCAGCGCGTAACGGCTGATGAAGTCGACCAGGAACAGGGATTCGGTCTCGTCCAGTTCGGTGGCCGTGTTGTTGCATCCCGCGCTCACACACATCTCATCGACGTAGGTAGTCACCAGATAGTTGTCCCAGCCGCTCTGGTGCTCCATGCCGACCCGCAGGCTCATCTGGTTTTCCGGAACGTCTTTGAGCTGCTCGCCTTTTTTCAGGCCAGAGGCAGCATTGTCCTTGCTGATTTCCGCCTGGGTAAAGGTGTAGGTAAGGCTGACCGGAAGGTAGAAGTCGCCCGCCTCGGTGCCGGTCTGGAGCTGGAATTCCGCACCGGCAATTTCAGCCTCGCCGGTTACGAAACTGCCAGAAGTGGCGTCATTGCTGCACGGCGAGCCCACTGAACAGTTTTCAGCCTTGTTGGAGAAATCGCTGTAGAAGCCGATCATTTCCGCGAAGAACGCATTGCCAAAGTAGCGGACGCCGGCTTCCCAGTTCTTGCTGGTTTCCGGTTCTTCGTTTGCCCTGGCACCACCTCCGAGAGGGGAGAAACCCCGGTGCACACCGCCCAGAACCTGCCAGCTTTGGGTCAGGTCGTAGGTAAAGGAAGCGCCGGGCAGGAGTTCAGCGCTGTCATTGGCGCGGGTGCTGTCGATGGTTGTGCGGCCGGGATCCGCGTATTGGGTGCGACTGGTCTGCACATCTTCGTAGCGCAGGGCCAGATTAATGCTGAGCTTGTCCGTCGCCTGCCATTTGTCGAGTGCCCAGAAGCTCAGGGCTTCGCCGGTCTCGAAGCGGTTGTTGCTGCCCGTTGGGGCCACGCTGTTCTGGAACACCAGGGAGCCATTGACCTGGTCGTACACATCCACCGGCTGGAAGCGATCCATTTCATCTTCGTGGGCGCGGGCGCCGAAGTCGAATTCGTGGTTGCCAATGTTTACATCGAAGTTTGTCTGCACGCCCTGGGAGACGTACTCTCTGGCGTTGTTCTTGTAATTCAGGCCGCTGGTGTCAACGGTACCGTCGAGAATACCCTGGGCATTGGCGTCACCGGCGTTTGCCTGGTCGATGATGTTTCCGGCGCCACTGAGCTTGTACCAATTGCGTTTGAAGTCGTTGCGATAGAGGGTTGTGGTGCTGCTTACATTGTCGCTCCACTCGAACTGATGAGTCAGGCTGACACCGGAGTGAGTATTATCCATCTGGTCGGGACTGGAAAGCCCGTAGCGCCGGTTGGGGTCCTGGTTGAAGTCCGCATCCGTCAGTCCGACATAGGTCGAGTTGGAGGTTTCCTCGGAATACTGCAGCTTGGCGGTCACGCTCTGGCGATCACCCTGCCAGCGTAGCTTGCCGACATAATCACTGATGTCGAAGCCACTGTTGCGGTTACTTCGGTCAATGTCCTTGAAGCCTTGCGCTGAGCGCTGGACCGTTTCAAACAGGTAACCCCAGTCACCGTTCGTGTCGCCATAGGTTGCATGAACGTCGGTGGAGCCGCGCTCGTTGGTGACGGCTTCGACGTAGCCCTTCTGCTCGTCGGGAATGGGTGTGGAAATCAGGTTGATCACGCCGCCGGTGGTTTGCGGACCATAGCGCAGCAGCGGGGCACCCTTGAGTACTTCCAGCGAGGACATGCGCTTGAACGTCGGGAAATAATAGGCGGCCGGATTGGAGTAGGGCGCCGGGGCGATCAGAACGCCATCTTCCATCAGTGTGACGTTGCTGCTGCGCTCGGCGGTGGCACCGCGAATGCCAATGTTAGGGCGCAGGCCCTGACCTTCCTCTTCCCGTACATACACGCCCGGGACGGTTTTCAATACCTGGTTGATGTCGGCCTCAACCTCGGTTTTCAACTGCTGATCGCCAACTACATAGCCTGACCCCGGCAGAGTTTGGGCTGCAGACGCATCGCCAATGATTTCCAGGGCTTCAAGGGTCTGGGGCTGGTCATCGCCAGCGGCAGAGCCCATGGCTGGGGCCAGGCTGATCGCCACAGCCAGTGATAGTTGGGAAGGTCTAAACATACGGTTGTTCTCCGTTATCATTGAATTTGCCGGATGCAGGTGATAATGATTAGCATTACATTTCGAAACTTTATGGTTTTGTAACTATTAAGTCAATAGCCAATTCTTATGGGTCGAAACGTGTCAACAGGCTGAAAACCGTCAACTCCCGCTTTTCCTTTATCGACCGAGAGGATTGTTCAGATAGCTTGCGGGTATGCCGATGCTAATGACGTCAACACCCTGCGCCATGGCCCGGTGTTCAAGCCGGACGCCGAGTGAAACCGCTTGAGGCAGAGTAGGGTCTGGCCAGCGCGCCGGCCTTCTCAGCCCTGGAGAATGCTGTGAGTGCCTAGGGTGTGCGGGTAATTCTATAAACTAGAGGCTGCCGGGGAGGGTCACGAGATTTACTCTAGGCTGTGTATAGGGTCAGAGCTACGGCATCCTTCAGCGTCAAATCAAGTTGATTCTGAGAGGCGTCAAATTGTTTGTCGCATTATGCTGGTTTACTAAGCAGCCTCGCCGAACTGGAGCCGAGTCTGGGTTGTTCCTGCTGGTCTACTGGAGTTCTCGTTTTTCTGTCGAGTTTTCCGCCTCTCCGATCCGCATTTGGGGTTCATTGCCTTTGGCAGGCTGACTATGGGGCAGCTGTTAAATCTGCAAATGATCATTGGTGGCTTTTTCTAGGATTTGAGGAAATAAGCGCCGCACAGTCCTTCAAGCCCAGAGGTATCTCAATGGAATGAGCCGCAAACGAGGCCCGTAGGGACGGCTCTGTGAGACGGATGAGGTGATGGCACCTTGTCCTGCTCGTTTTGTCTGTGAGCTTTTGGAGGTACCCCTTGCGAGTCAGGCTCAACCTGACCGATATCAAGGTTGCCGCGGACATAGGCGCCCTAAACTGAATTATCGACTCATGAATGAAACATTGACTCCACTCACCCCTTATACGGCCACAGAAGGTACCACTAGGATGAAAACGATGCTAACGCCGCTCCCTGCCAGGAAAGGCCAAAGAAACCAGAAGTCGTTGCTGGCCTTGGCCATTGGTTCACTTCTGGCCTCTTCCGCGACGCCTGTCCTGTCCCAGACCCTTACCGACGCCTTGACCGGGGGAGCGGTTTCGCTTGAAGTTCGCTACCGTTACGAATTTGTGGATCAGGACAACCCTCTCGATCAAGCCCATGCTTCCACCGTTCGAACCCGACTGGGGTACCGGACTGGTGATTTCCAGGGGTTTGAGGTGTTTGCCGAGGCGGAAGATGTGACCGCTGTGGGGAATGAGAACTACAATAGCACCATTAATGATACAACCGATCACTCAGTGGTCGCTGATCCGACGGAAACCGAAGTCAACCAAATTTACGTACGTTACAAAGGCCTTCCGGATACCACACTGACCTATGGTCGTCAGCGCTTTGCTCTGGACAATCACCGGTTTATAGGCACAGTTGGCTGGCGCCAGAATGAGCAGACCTTCGATGCCTTTATCGGCGCCAACGAGTCGCTTCCAGACACGACGATTACAGCGGGCTATCTTTACAATGCTAACCGGATATTCTCGGACGCCAGCCCGAATGGCAATTTCCCCATGCAGTCGCCGATTCTTAATGTTCAGTATCAGGGGTTGGCCGCCGGAACCCTTACCGCCTACGGATATCTGTTCGACTTTACCACCGCAGACGTCAACTCAACCCAGAATTTTGGCTTGCGATTCACTGGTGGCACCGATGTAACGGAAGACGCCAAAGTCCTGTACACTCTGGAGTACGCAATCCAGAAGGACTATGCAGACAACCCGCAAAGCTTTGAGGCCGCCTATTGGCTGGCGGAAGCGGGCCTCGCCGCGTATGGCGTTACGGTCAAGGTGGGCATGGAAACCCTGGAGTCGGACGACGGCCGATCATTTCAGACTCCTCTGGCTACGCTTCACGCAATGAACGGTTGGGCCGACCAGTTCTTGGTCACCCCGGACGATGGCCTGCAGGATCTTTACGTATCGGCGGGTGCCGCAGTAAAGGGAGTCAAGTTGCTGGCCATATTTCATGACTACAGCAGTGACATCAATAGCTTGAGCTATGGCTCTGAGCTGGGGCTGCTGGCTGCCTACCCAGTCAACAAACATTACACGGTGGGTGCCAAGTTCGCCAGCTATGCCGAGGATGGTCGCGGTGTGGATACGGACAAGGCCTGGTTGTGGGGACAGGTCAAGTTCTGACTTTCTCACTGTTGCGTTAATCAGACATCCGCCTGAAAGAAAGCGGAGTCACCCCGACCGAGGGGAAGATAATCCGAATGGCAGGGGCCACTGGCTAACGGTGCGGTCGAGGAGGCCTCAGGAAGTTTTCCGCACACAACACGAATCGCGGTCAGCTCTGTTACGCAGGCGTGTGGCTGGCCGGCGATCATCCGCGACTTACGGGTCTTTAAGCCCTCCGCGAATGGTTTCAAGGACGGCGCTCGGTCCGTGGCAATGTCATAAATTTACAGAAATTGATGTGTTATCTATGCTTTATGCAGAAGCTAAACAACAAGGAGAAACAAGATGGGTAAAGCTATTAATGGTAAGTTCGAGAACATGGATCAGGCACACAATACGCGAGACGACCTTATTGGCAGCGAAATTCCACAGGATCTGATCTATATTGATAAGGATGAGCAGACGATCCGGGTGATGTTGCCGGCGGAGGAAGCAAGAGAAGTCTATGAAATATTTGACCGACACGGTGTCACTTATAAGTGAACGCTCGTTAACATAGATCCCTGATCTTCAAGCCGCCTTCTTTCGCCTTAGCTCCACTCGCATGACGTTAATACCGCCTGTGCGACCCAGCCGATCAACGTGGCGAGAGGCCCATAGGAGATGACGCCTTTATAATCCACGTCATAGGGAGCAAGCTCTTCCGCCAGATCGATATAGACCCTCGGGGTGACAAAATTGTTTTTGCTTTCAAAAGGTTCCTTTAAGCTGTCGCGAGTGGTTTACCCACCAACCATCAGATCTTTTAACCAACCCTGCTTCAGGCAGCGTTTGAACTCGCTGTGGCTCAGTTCCCTGTAGATGACGGTTATGCCCAGAAGCTCTGAAACAGCAACGCCCCCCCACACCGCGCCGCAAAAAGGTAGACTAAGTGTAGTTGATGCCTTTTCCCATGCTTTCTTGCTCAATGACAGTCACTGTTTTTGGTCAGGTGTGCGAGATTGTCGAGCTCACACTCCTCGCTGTAATGAATCAGCCCGCGTTTTACCTGTTCCGCCATACCTTTTGACAGCCGGGCTGCCGCCTGTTCGATGGTTTTTTCGATATCTTCCAGGGAAGCCTGCAGCAGATCGTAAGTCACATACAGCTCCTGATCCGTGAAGTCCACTGCATCAATACCCATCAGCGACTGCAGTGATGTTTTCAAATCAGCCTTGAGGTCATCGCTGATTATTTCGCGGAGTCGCATGCGGCGTTTTTTTAGAATCACTTGATTTTTCTGCTTGGGCGACAATCCGTGTTGAGGATCGCCCACAAACAGATGCGGGCGGGATTTAAATCGCTCTAGGCACTGACGCGAACAGAAATAGTGGTTGATACCCTGGTAATTCCATAGTAGCGAGCGATTGATTTTTTTCATATCACACACGGGGCAACGAATCGTGGACGCCAGCTTGTTCATCAAGCCCTCCTCAGGGGTTTTGGCCTATACCATTCAACAGTTGGTGTAGCTCGCTTTCAGTGGTTAATGCCAGCGTGGTGGAAGAGTCGATCACCCGGTTATAGGTCTCCAGGGTTTTGACAAAGTCATACAGATCACGGGATATTTTCGACTGGTTATACGCCGCTGCGTAAATTTCCGTGGCTTTCGCGTCCGCCACCCCCTGAATGGTTTGAGCTTCCCGATAGGCTTCAGACTCAATGCGCTGCAAATCCTTTTCCTTGTCGCCGATAATTAGCGGCTTCGCCGGCACCCTCGGAACGGAATCGCTCGGCAATCTGCTGGCGTTTGCTGATCATTCTGGCGAACGCTTTCATTGTAGTTGATCCGCTTAAAACGAATGTCGGGCAATTCAATGCCAAATTTAGCCATCTTTGCCGAAGCCGCGGCAGAGATGTCCGCTTCTATTAGCTGCCGCCCCCGTCGGACGGACCGCGGTTGGCCAATCACCGCTTTTGTGAGCGGCTGGTCGAAGGCGGGCTCCCTGCCTTTCTTGGTGTGTGCAAGTTCTATCAATTCGTGTTTGGCAACAGCTTTGCGGGTTTCACTACCGAGAATATCTTCCAGTCGCGACCGAACACTGTAATCGTCCCGCAACCGCAATGCCTATATACAGAGTGATCTGACGTGGTGAAACCGGTATATCCGACAAGGAGGGGCGGAATCGATCGTTCATGGTTGTTTCCTTTTATCGATTAATGATTCCTGCAATCGACGGACACGCGTTAACCGGTTGTGGCATCGGTGCCTATCTCCAACACATTGTTATCAAGATATTGATGTGGTGGAATAATCAGGTTGGTGGGTGCCCGCAAAAAGTCGTTGCCGGAGCGATACCGCTCAAATCGCTCCTCGGCAATGGTAATGGTTTGTATCAGTGCCTTGCCGCCGGGTCTCAGATAATCGTGTACATCCTTCATGTAAGTGGGCCAATAGGACTCGCCCACGTGTTCAAACATCCCGATTGATACCACGTAATCAAACGGCCCCGACAGTTCCCGATAGTCCTGTAAACGCACCTCGGTATTTCCCTCCAGTCCGGCGGACCGGAGTCGTTGGCGGGCACAATCCGCCTGTTCGCTGGACAAGGTTGCCCCGGTTACATGGCACCCGTGTGCAGTTGCCACTTCCATAAAACCGCCCCAGCCACAGCCTATTTCCAGGATGCGGCTTCCCCGTTCCGGTGCCAGTCGCTGAAGGATCCGCTCATATTTCGCTTGCTGTGCCTCGTAAAGCGAGAGGGACTCGTTGCCACCAAACAGGGCGCAGGAGTAGGTCATGCTCTTATCCAGCCAGAGCTGATAAAAATCGTTGCCTAAGTCGTAGTGCTCATGGACGTTTTCACGGCTGCGCTTAACCGTATTGGAAAACAACCGATGCTTGAACCAATGCCATAACCTGAGCCCCACGCTAGAGCGTAAAGCGCGGTCAAAAACGACTATGTTCACCGTGACAAGGCGCATTAGGGCAAGCAAATTGGGCGTGGACCATTTGCCTGCCATGTAGTCTTCTCCCAGTCCCACATCACCGTGGGTGATCAGACGATCAATGACATGCCACTGCAGGATTGTCATTTCTGCATGTACACCGTCTTGCTTCCCTTCATGGCACGTCTTTTCTCCATCTGGCCATGTAAGTGATAACGAGCCGAACTGAAGAGATCTCAGCGCCTTTCGAAAAAGATTGAGCTGAATGATGCTGCTTTTCCCCGCAGGCCTTTTTTGAGGCTCAAGGTGCATGCTTGCCGAGAAAGATTCGTTGCTCATGCCTTTCTCTCCTCAGAGTGTTCCTAGAAAACATGTTTCCAGTAAATTCAATAACCGGCAAGTGCATGCGTCATCAATTTTAGGACATTGTTTCTAATTTGATCGAGATCAAGGTGTGCTCTGTTTCGGTCCGGTAATTCAGTTTGAATTCAGGCAGATGTGGTTGACTTGCGTCAGGAAATGCCATGCCCGGGCCTGAAGCAATGCAAAGGCAGCTGGTACAGCAGCAGACTGGAGAGGTCTTTATGGAATGGTTGGCGGAAAACTGGTTCTCGGTGCTTATTGGCATCGTTTTCGTGGGCATGCATATGTTCGGTCACGGAGGACATGGTGGTCACGGCGGGGGCGGGCATGGTGGACATAGTGCGCCGGACAAGTCGGAAAACGACCCGGACAGACGTTCTGGCCATCGGCATTAACGGAGGACGGAACATGCTTGACACAAGACTGGTTACCTGGGCGTTGGGCCTCTTTGCGGCGGTCACCTTCATCGTTTGCGTGATCTATGGACTGGTGACGCCGCAAAGCCTGCACATGCACACGTTTCTCGAGCAGGTGCTGCCGGCGTTCAAGTGGCTGACCTGGTGGGGATTTCTGCTCGGATTGATTGAGAGTTTTCTATATGGCGCTTATGTCGGGCTGGTGTTCTGCCCGATCTTCAATTGGCTTCATCGCCATCTCGGTGTCGGGCGCGCGTCGGGCTGACGAAAGCTCCGGTCTGCAAATAAGGAAAGGGAAACAAGGAATGAAAAATACCGTTGTGGAGATCCGCGGCTTGCTATCGGCACTGAGTGCCCGGGGCGTAGAGAAACAGCTATTGAGATTGCCCGGCGTCAAGAAGGCCGAGGTCAACTATGTGGCCGGCAGCGCGACCGTCACCTATGATGAGGCGACGGTGGACCTTGAGGCTATCAAGGCCCGGATACACGAGTGCGGCTATCACTGTTCCGGAGAACAGTTGCCCAGGCACGTTTGCGACCCGGGGGACCCGCCGACCGAAGCCGGGGCTGTGTCCACGCCCGTCCACGATGGCCATGCCTCCCACACCGGCCACGACGATACGGCGCATCCTGCTGAACACGGCGAACATACTGGCGCAAAGGACGAGATGGCTCACGAGATGGGCCACGGCGGCAGCATGGACATGCAGGCAATGGTGCGCGACATGCGCAACCGTTTCTGGGTCTGCCTGATCTTCAGCCTCCCGATTTTCATTTATTCGCCCATGGGTGGGATGTTCGAACCACCGGTGCCACCCTTCGGACTGCGGCTAGACCTGTGGTTGCTATTACTGGCAAGCATCGCCGTGCTCTGGCCAAGCTGGCCGTTCTTTGTTGCCGCCTGGCGCGCGCTGAAAAACGGCGTGCTCAACATGGCTGTGCTGGTCGTTCTCTCGGTGGGTACTGGCTACCTGTTCAGCGTCGGTTCCACGCTCTTTTTCCCGGGTGTGCAGTTTTTCGAGGCGGTGGCGGTGCTGCTGGTGTTCATCCTGCTCGGCCATTGGCTGGAGATGCGCGCCCGTGCCGGTGCCTCGGACGCCATCCGCTCGCTGATGGATCTCGCGCCGCCCAAGGCCACTGTGTTGCGTGATGGCCAGGAACGGGAGGTACCCACCGCTGAGGTTCTGAAGGACGACATCGTCGTGATCCGCCCCGGCAATAAGATTCCGGTGGACGGTGAGGTCTTGGAGGGCGAGTCCCTGGTGGATGAGTCCATGCTCACTGGCGAGTCCATGCCGGTGGAAAAAAAGCCCGGCGATAAGGTGATCGGGGCCACCATTAACAAGAGCGGCAGTTTCAGGTATCGCGCCACCAAGGTAGGTTCCGACACCGCGTTAGCGCAGATCGTCAAGCTGGTGCAGGAGGCGCAGAACTCCAAGGCCCCGGCGCAGCTGCTGGCGGACAAAGCGTCACAGTGGCTGGTGGTGATTGCCATCGTAATCGGCCTGCTCACCTTCGCCGTCTGGTTCTGGTGGATCGGCCAAAGCCTGCTGCTTGCCGTGACCCTGACTATCACCGTGTTCGTGATCGCCTGTCCGGATGCCCTCGGCCTTGCAACGCCCATGGCGGTGATGGTGGGCACCGGCCTCGGTGCCAGGAACGGCATCTTGTTCAAGAATGCCTCTGCACTTGAGGATGCCACCCGGCTGGATATTGTGGTCTTCGACAAGACCGGCACCCTGACCATGGGCGAGCCGCAGGTGGTCGAGGTGGTCGTGGTGGCGGGCAGCACCGAGGAGGCGGTCCTCGCACTGGCGGGGACGGTGGAGCAGGGCTCGGACCATCCTCTGGCCCAGGCGATACAAAGTAAGGCCGAAGGCTTGCAGCTTGATCCGCTGACCGGCTTCACCAACATCGAGGGCAAGGGCGCGCGGGCGGAGATTGGCAGCAAGACCGTGCTGCTCGGCAACCGCCGGCTGATGGACGAAGAGAAGGTCGACATGGCGAGCCTGAAGGACGAGGCCGCGCGTCTGCAGAGTGCGGGCCAGACCGTGGTGCACGTCGCCCAGGACGGGAAGCTGGTCGGCCTTATCGCCATTGCCGATGCGCCGCGCCCCACCGCTACTGCCATGGTCAAAAAGATGCGTGAACGCGGGGTGGAGGTGGCGATGCTCACCGGCGACAACCAGGCCACCGCCGAGCGCATCGCCCGGGAACTCGGCATTGAGATGGTGATCGCCGATGTCCTTCCGGGGCAGAAAGCAGACAAGATCAAGGAGCTCCAGGCTCAGGGCAAGAAGGTTGGCATGGTGGGCGACGGTGTCAATGACGCCCCGGCACTGACCCAGGCGGAGGTGGGTTTTGCCATTGGTGCCGGCACCGACGTGGCTATTGAGAGCGCTGACGTGGTGCTGATGAAGAGCGACCCCTACGATGTGCTGGGAGCCATCGAGCTGTCGCGCGCTACCCTGCGCAAGATGCACCAGAACCTGTTCTGGGCGGTGGGCTATAACGTCATCGCCTTTCCCGCGGCGGCAGGCGTGTTCTATCCGTTGGTGATAAGCCCAGAAGTAGCGGCGCTCGCAATGTCTGGAAGCTCCGCTCTTGTTGCGGTAAATGCACTCCTGTTAAAGCGCACCCAACTGGACGGCTTAGGGTAGACGAACACTTCCAATTGGAAAAATTGATGTTCATCAAGCCCACGCTATTGAGCGACTCTTTTTGCATCTTTTGTTGGGGTTTTTCAGTGTGAATTCAGGCTTATGAGTTTAAGTGGTAGGTAATTGCTGTTTGCTGACATGATTAATGACAACAAGGGGGAACGGGTAAATGGACATCAAAACCTTCGGAGAACTTATTAACTGGACACGGGATCTGCATGCTCACCTTGCACGATGCCTGTCACATTGCGCCACGAAGAATGAAGAGGAGCGAGCACGGGCGCTGCTGGACTATCTGGCGACCCATGAATCGGAAATGGAACGTATCGTGAATGAATTCAAGTCGCAGGGCGATTTCAAAGCATTGGAGACAAGGGTCTACGACTACCTGTCTCACCATCCCATTAAGACCCACAGAACCTGCGATGAGCCATACGCACAGCTGGATTTTGAGGGCATATGCAGAGAAGTATTCGATTTCCATGATCAGATAGAGGACCTTTATCGTACCATGGCCGACAAAGCCGAAATTCCCGAGGCGAAAGAATTACTGCAGTCGTTGCTAACCATGGAAGAGAACGAAGCTATGCGATTGGCCAGGCAGATAGGGCGTATGAACGACCTCTGATCAGAACACTGAAATTATTCTTCAACGCAGAAAAGGATGTTGATACATGGTGGCGTCTTCCAGTCAGTTACGGGTTTTCAAGATGGGTATCAATACTCATCAGGAGCCTGTCGTCTACATGCGTGATGATTGTGATGTGTGCCTTTCAGAAGGATTCGCCGCCAGTTCCAGGGTGGGAATTTCCTCGCAGGGACGTTCCATCATCGCAACTCTCAATATTTCGTCTGATGAAACGGTTCCCAAAGGGTATGCGGGGCTTTCAGATATCGCCATAGAGCGGCTCGGGGTGGCTCAGTCTGACCTGGTTTCAGTACATCATGCGCCCTATATCGAATCCTTGAGTCTGGTTCGTCGGAAAGTATTCGGACACAGCTTGCTTCCGGCTGAGATGGCTCGCATTGTCTCCGATATCTCCGCACACAAATACAGCGATGTCGAAATAGCCTGTTTCCTGAGCGCTTGTGCGGGTGGCAGATTAGGTTTCGATGAGATTGTTGCTTTGACCCAGGCGATGGTGAATTGCGGACAACAGCTCGATTGGCCAGGCGTGGATCGTGTGTTCGACAAACACTGTGTTGGAGGCCTGCCGGGCAACCGGACCACGCCGCTGGTTGTGTCGATCGTCAGCGCAGCAGGCTTAGTAATGCCTAAAACCTCCTCCCGTGCCATCACCTCACCGGCGGGAACAGCGGACACCATGGAAGCGCTGACCAATGTGAGGCTTGGGCTGAACGAGATTCGCCGTGTGGTCAGAGAAACCGGTGCCTGTCTCGCCTGGGGTGGGGCGATGAACCTCAGCCCGGCTGATGACCTGTTGATTCGCATCGAGAGAGCGCTGGACCTTGATGGTGAGGGCCAGCTCGTGGCCTCGGTGCTGTCCAAGAAGATTGCTGCCGGTTCCACCCATGCGGTGATTGATATTCCGGTGGGGGAGACGGCCAAGGTTCGAACGCCCGGCGATGCCGACCGGCTGGCCTCTCTTTTCACAAGCGTTGGGGCGGCCTGTGGGCTGAAGGTACGCTGCATCGCGACAGACGGCAGCAAGCCGGTTGGTGCAGGGATCGGGCCGACAGAGGAGGCCCGTGATGTTTTGGCCGTGTTGCAGGGAAAGCGGGGTGCGCCGGAGGATCTACGGAGCCGCGCCATCTTGCTGGCTGGCCATTTATTCGATCTGGCCGATGGTCTTGGCGTGAAAGAGGGGATGATCAAAGCAGAGCGATTACTTCAAAACGGCTCTGCCTGGGAGCAGTTCAAGCGCATAACAAAGGCTCAGGGGGGACTGAAGAGCTTAGGTGAAGCCCGTTTTCGGCGTCCAGTTCTGTCCTCGGAATCCGGAACAATCGTGTCTATCGACAACCGTCGGCTTGCCCGTGTCGCCAAGCTGGCAGGAGCGCCTGCCAGTTCTACCGCAGGACTACGGCTGCTGGTGAACGTCGGCGATATCGTCATTAAGGGAGAGCCTCTCTATGAGTTACTCAGTGACAGTCCGGGACAGCAGGATTATGCGCTGGCGTTTAACGATATGGGGCCGGCAATCTTCACTGTATCGCAAGAGGAATGACTGTGGGCATTATTGAAAAAAATGTGCTGTTTAGCCTCACCCCGCACCCATTACAGGAGAAGCTTTGTGATCAGCTTAACTTGGAGCCGGGAAGTTTGGAGGTGCGGAGGTTCCCTGATGGTGAGTCCTACTTACGTGTGCTCACATCAGTCAAAGGTGCGAACTGCGTAATATTGGCCGACCTAACGCATCCAGACACCAAATACCTTGCTCTCCTGTTTCTCTTTGAAACTCTCCGGGAACTCGGTGCCAGGTCGATTGGGTTGGTGGCGCCCTATCTTTGCTATATGCGCCAGGATCGACGCTTCGAAGAAGGGGAGGCGGTCACTTCCAGGGTGTTTGCCCAGTCTTTGTCTTTACATATCGACTGGCTGATCACCGTTGATCCACATTTGCACAGGTACCAGTCTCTTGACGAAATCTACAGCATACCCACGCAAGTTGTTCAGGGAGCACCGGCGCTGGCGGATTGGCTACGGGGGCAAAACGGTCTGTTGCTGGTAGGTCCGGACGCGGAAAGTGAGCAATGGGTATCAAGTATCGCGCAGGCCAGTAACCATCCTTATGTCATTGGCACCAAGCAGCGTCTGGGTGACCGGCGCGTTGAAGTCACCTTGCCGGATATCTCGGCGTATAACGGCCGGAAAGCCGTCATCATTGATGACGTTATTTCCAGCGGACGCACCATTGGCGAGTGTGTCAGGGCACTTAAGGCGCAAGGCACGGAGGCCATCCTGTGTGCGGCGGTGCATGGCATTTTTGCGGAGGCCTCGGACACCTACCTTCTGGGTACCGGCCTGCAGACGCTGGTGACCACCAACACGGTTCCACACAGCAGCAATGAGATCGATGTCAGCGAGTTGCTGGTGCCGCCGGTCAGGCATTTTCTCAATCAGGTGGAGGGTGAGCGCCGATGAACATTACATTTCTGGGTGGCACGGAAACCGTGACCGGCTCCAAGTTCCTGGTTGAAACCGGCCAGACACGTGTATTGGTCGATTGCGGCCTGTTTCAGGGGTACAAGTGGCTGAGAAAGCGCAACCGGCAACCGTTGCCGCTCGATATTGCCTCGCTGGATGCCGTGCTTCTGACCCATGCCCATCTGGATCATTCAGGCTACATCCCCGTGTTGTACAAGCAGGGCTTCCGGGGGGCGGTTTATACCCATCACGCCACCCGAGAGCTATGCAGCATATTGCTGGCCGATAGCGGCCATCTTCAGGAAGAGGAGGCACATTACCTCGGCCGCCATAAGCTGAGCAGGCATGAGAATCCGGAGCCCCTGTATGATCAGGAGGATGCAGAAGCCTGCATGGAGCTGTTTCAGTCGGTGGACTTTCACCAAGTGATCCAGCTCGGTGATATACGCTTTCATCTGCGACCGGTCGGGCACATTCTCGGGGCGGCCTGTGTCATCATCGAGGCGGAAGGTAAATGCGTCGGTTTTTCCGGCGATGTGGGCCGCCTCAATGATATTTTCATGAGGCCACCTGCGCCTCTGCCAGCTCTGGACATGCTGATGCTGGAGTCAACGTATGGCAATCGTCGCCACGACGATGCGGACCCGTTGTCGCAGTTGGCAGACATCGTTAATGAAACCGTCGACAAAGGGGGCAATATATTGATTCCGGCCTTTGCTGTGGGCAGGGCGCAGGTCTTGCAGCATATGCTCACCGACCTGATGAAGGCGGGACGAATTCCAAGGTTGCCAGTTTATCTGGATAGCCCCATGGCGATTGATGTTTCTGAGATTTACTGCCGCTACGAAGATCAGCATCGGTTGAGCAGTTCAGAATGCCATGAAATGTGCAGCACCGTTCACTATAGCCGCAGCGTCCAGGACTCCAAGGCGCTGGCTGACCAGGCCTACCCGCACGTAATTATTGCAGGCAGCGGTATGGCAACGGGCGGTCGCATTCTTCATCACTTCAAACGTCTCCTCGGCCAGCACCGTACAACCGTTATCTTTGCCGGTTATCAGGCAGGGGGGACACGAGGCGCCAAAATGGTTGATGGAGCGGAAAGGATCAAGATCCACGGCGACTGGATTCCGGTCAAGGCCCGGCTGGAGGTGTTGAGTGGGCTTTCCGGACATGGAGATTTCACAGAGATTGAACAGTGGCTGGCTCAAAGTGACTTAGCCCCCGAAACGCCGATCAACCTGATCCACGGTGATCCGGAGGCGCTGGAGGCCATGAAGGATCACTTGCGTCAGAACACCCGGTTTGAGGTGGATGTGGCAGGCTACCAATCCATTTTGCGTCTTTGATGTGAGACCGGGCAAATACCCGGGGTAATCCGGATATTTACGGCGAGGATTTCTAGTAGGCCACCATTAACGTCAGTAGAGTTATCAGGGAGAGATCATGAACGGCTATTCCATT
>NZ_JADARC010000032.1:0-26657 GCF_016464245.1 Marinobacter sp. bablab_jr003 | reverse complement strand
TCCCGCGCCGGACGTTTTGATGGGGAAATCAGGCAGCCTGCCAAGGTGGCAGCTTTGCCGTGGAATCAGTGGCAGCTTTCGCGTGGAATGGGTGGCAGGCTTCGTCTGGAATCAGTGGCAACCTTGGTCTGGAATACGCATCGGGTGCCTTCGGAGCCTTCCGGCGCGAATTCCTGCTTCACATCGGCGGCTGGGACACTCATACCGCGGAGGACTTGGACCTCACACTTCGGATCAAGAACTATTTTGGACGGCGTCCGTTTCGTATCCCATTTGAGCCTGCAGCGATCGGATATACGGACGTGCCTGATACGTTTCGATCGTTTTTCATGCAGCGCCTTCGGTGGGACGGTGATCTCTACTTCCTGTACATCCGAAAGCATGCCGACAGCATGACCCCCCGCCTGATGGGCTGGCCCAATTTTTTGATGACGCTTCTCAGCGGCTTGTTCTTTCAACTGGTTTTACCTTTCCTGATCGTGGGCTACACGATGGTGGGCCTGGTAGTACTTCCATTGGAAGCCATGCTGATGCTCTTTGCTGTGATCTATCTGGTGTACTTCGCGACGACAGTCATGTTTTACCTGACTGGCCTGATCCTGGTATCAGAGCGTCCAAAAGAAGAGCTTAAAATGTTGCCCCTTTTACCGATTTTCCCGCTGTTCATGTTCCTGCTTCGTTGCTGGGGCGTCGTCTGCACACTTAACGAAATGTTCCGCCGAGGCCACGAAGAAAGCGGCATGGCACCTTGGTGGGTCCTCCGAAAAGGCAAGCGCTTCTGATGCACCAAAGCCTGTTTTTGCCCCTTACGCTACTCTTCGCCGTCTACTCCGGAGCCTCCCAGGCCGTCACCCTGGACACGCTGCTAGCCGAGATGACCGACAGTGCGGACGTGCGTGCTCTTGACGCTGAACGGGAAAGACTGGCGATAGAAAAGGAGTACCGAATAGAGGAACGTGGCTGGTCCGTTTTTGGTGGTGCCGATATGGGCTACATCAGCGAAATTCAGCCCGGAGGTGATCTGGACAGATATGGTGGCTATGGAGTCAGAGTCGGATTGCGGTATCCGCTGATGGGCACTCTGGATAAACGAAACGAGGCTGTTACAGACTCTGAGCTGGCTCTGATCCGGCAGAAGCACGAAACTTTTGACCAGCGTTCCACTCAGCGTTTTTTTCTTCGGCAGAGCTATATCGATTGGTGGCACGCTTCAGCCATCAGCGGCCAGTGCGAACAATGGCGAGCGGTTGCTGCAAACGAACTGGCAAGCGCGCGGGAGCGAGCCGGCCAGCAGTCACTCAGAACATCGGAGCTGCAGTGGCTGGAGCAGCGATGGGACCGCGTTATGCGATCCTGCGAAAGCAGTGAGAGACACCGCCTGTTGTTGCGCGAGCGCACGGGCCGTCTCTCGGGAGCCGCTCTAACCCAGAGTGCGGAGCCAGAGCGCCCTTCGCTCGCTGACCGTCCAGCGCCTTTGGCCCACTGGTGGCATGCCATCAACAAGCACCCGACCGTCGAAGCCCGCAAACGGGCACTGGAAACTGTCGCTAACGACCGCCAGGATCACTGGTCAGACCGCATTGATTCTAACTTCACTATTTCCCAGCAGTTAAACCGGCGGCTGGATACAACCGGCACCGGCAGCGGGCTAGTCGCTGGCGTCACCTTTGAAGTTCCACTTGGGGCGCTTGCGGGCAATCACCATGAATCGCCTGGCAAAGCCCAGTACCGGGCGAGCCGTGAACGCCTGACCGCCGAAAGGGACCAATGGCGACTCTACCTGGAAGATAACCTGATCCGTTATCACGATGCACTGGATGACGTGACTGAAGCTATTGAACAGCGTTCCCTAGCCAGCCGGCTTCGTCAGGAACGCCAACAACGACTGACACTGGATTCCGAGCCCGGCTATATGGCGCTGCGTACCGCCAGATTGGAGGAAGTCGAGTCCCATCTGAACCTTTATCGAGCTTGGCGCGGCGCATTGAAAGAGCTTGCGGGCCTGATGAGAGTGGCAGAACACAGTGACGAAACCAGTGAGTTGCTGGGAGACGAGGTTTTTGAATGGCCCGGAGACGAAACGCCCTTGAGCAATCAAGAGCCCGTTCGGGCGGTTTATCTTTGGGAAAGCCAACCGCTGTTGGGCTCCTCTTTGCAAAGGCAAGGCCACTTGCAGGCATTGGCTAAAGCGGGTTTCAACCAGCTTTACCTGGGCCTGAACAGTCGCCAGGTGCGTCAGCCTGAGGGTCTTCAAAGCTCAATAGCTGCCCTTGTGCGCGAGGCCCGTGATCTCCAAATCCGTGTAGACCTGCTACTCGGCGACCCTCTCTGGTTAACTGAGGAGCATCGCGGAGATCTGGCGCGATTGATCAGCCAGCTGTCTGATCTTCCCTTTGCCGGGCTGCACCTGGACCTTGAGGTAGAGCAATTGGGGTGGCCCGTGCCAGAGCGGCGCCTGCAACAATGGATCAAAACCGTGAACGTTGCTGTTGATGCCAGCCCCTGGCCAGTCACCCTGGTCAGCCACCATCGCTGGTTTACCGGTCAAAATGAAAACAGCACCTGTGTTCCCTGCCGACTTTCAGAACTCGGAATTCGAGAGGTTTCCCTCATGATCTACACCACTCGCACAGAAAGGGCGGTAGAGCTGATGGATGTTGCGAGACAGCAGTGGCCGCAGCTTTCTTTTCGGTTAACACAGAGTGTTGAATCGACTCTGCCGGACTCGCAGAGCTGGCATAGTCTTACGCTTGAGGATCTGGTCGGGATCGAAGAGTCGTTCGGGCACAAAGACATTTTCAGTATCGAGTGGCAGGACTGGCGCAACCACCCTGCGTATCCCGGACAACCAGAGGGTTCTCAACCCAGGAGCAACCCATGAAGGTACGTTTTTCCAGTCAGAAAGAGCAGGACCCAACCCGAGAAGAGGGCATGAAAGTGCTCTATGCGCCGGGCAAAAGGGCCGCCTTCCGCCTTCGCTGGTATCTGATTCTTTTGCTAGTGGCGAGCCCTTTTATCTGGTTTGTTGGCAGTCTGATTATGGAGGTAGCTCTGACCGAGGCGCCGGCCCGTACTAACCTGCCAACGGCCGATGTGCGGGCCATGCTCACTGGCTCTTTGGATAAGTTGCATGTTCAGCCGGGTAGCCGTGTCCGAGAAGGCGAGATGCTCGCATCCATGCGTAACGAATCACTGTTGACACAGAAGGCGACACTGGAGGCGTCGCTATCAGGCGGGCACGTTGCTTCTGACAATGAGCTTCAGCGAAGCAGTCTGAATAGACGCGTGGAGCGGGCTAGAACCCGGGTTCGGGAGCTTGATCAGCTGGTTGCCGTGGGAGCTGCAACAAGGGGCGAGTTATTGGCCGCCCGGGACCAACTGGATAGTCGCCTGTCAGAACTTGCAAGCTTCAGGCAAAGCTTGCAGCCACAGGCTGCGGAGCAGCAAGCCCGTTCACGCGATCGCTTGCTTTTGGAACAGGTCCGCCAGCAACTGAACCTGTTAACGGTGACTGCGCCAATGAACGGTATCGTTTCTGAAATAGCGGTGGTGGAAGGGGAAACTGTCGGTGCAGGAACACGGCTTATGGGGATCAGGTTGCAAAAAGAACCCACCGTTGAGGTGTACCTGAAGCCCGAGCTGGTTGACCTGGCACAACCCGGACAGCCCTTGTCGCTCCGATTCCCTGACGGCACCTGGATGAAAGCGCAGGTCGTAGGCGTGCCCCAGGAATCCAGGAGGCTGCCGCCCGACCTGCGTACACCATTCAGTGATCACGAGTTAGGCCTTGTCGTGATTGCCGAACCAGAGTCAAAGCTACCCGAAAAATGGCGATTAGATAACATACCGCTGAGAGCGCGTTTTCCCAATCCTTGGCTTAGGTGGTGGAATTTCTATCGTTCCTAGGCTCGGTCTGATGACAGTTATCTCGGGTTGGAAGATCTTACTTTGGACCCGCCTTAACTGGAGCGCACGGAATAGCTTGTTGCTTAGCCACGGCAACTGAATAAATGTTCGCTTTTGTTTAACAGCGAGAACAAGCCGCCACCACATCCCGTAAGCAACGGTCAAAACCGACAGTTCTATATTGCCCAAGAGACTGACAACGTCCCAAAGCTGAAGTTGTCTTTATGACGCTCGTCTTCGCTAGTCGTGGCACGCAGTGTGACAGAGGCCAGCAGGTGATCCCACTGCCAGGTAGCACCCAGGCCGAGCTGACCGATCAACGGCCCTTCGTCGAAGCGGTAAGCCCTCGCGTTGTCGTCGATGTAGGAGTAGCCTAGATAATCAACGCCCAGCCCTACATACACGGACCAGCTACTGCCTGAATCGTTAAACGAACCCGGCAAAGCGATGGTTGAAGAGGTGCCAGCGTAGTCCGGCACAAAATTCATAGGAAGATGTCTGCCAAGCTGCCAGACCAACCCGGTTTTGACGGAGGTTCGAAAACTCGACAGTAGCGCGGACCCAATAACCGACACACGCTGTTCAATGTTGCCGCCCTGCCCGGCTTGCAACAGTTTTCGGCCATGCGCAGCCTGAATGCCACCTACCACGTCGGTTCCAAGCTGATTCCCCCACCCTTGCGGCTTGTCGCTTCCAGTGGCTTTGTGCACCCATTTCTGAACCGACTCGGCACCGCTTTCGGGCCCAATAACGCCAATGTGAGCACCAAAGCCGGTAATCGTATCGGCGTTCCAGCTCCAGAGAGTGCCGCTGAGCGACAGGTGGCCGGCATAGGGAATGTCGTCGAACTGCGGACCTTCAACCGTGATATCTTCAGGTGTGACCATGAATTGCCGCAAACTCAGGCTTACCGCCTGCTTTGAATCGGCAGTTCCAATACCTGGCAGAAAGCGCAGCTCATCACGCAGAACCCGGGCAAATTTTGCTGACCTTCCATCGCTCTCGTCAGCGGTGTCCGTCAGATACGACAACCGCACCCCGTTTGTATAGCCGCGATCGGTTCCGGTAAGCAGGTCGTTATCCCAGGACAGGTTCACGACTTCAGCCTTCAGGTTGGTTGGGAAAACACTAATGACGAAAAACAGCAGGAGGGCACATCCGCAGCGACAACTCAAATCCAGTCTCTCCGGTTGATACAAGAGTTAACGAGCATGGCCTATGTCGAGTCATACCGTTACAACGGCCATTCAATCAGATGTGCAGACTAAGTCGCTTTCCCTCGCTTTTCTAGTTCCCTCCCATCGACGCGGTCAGCTTTTCCGGATTAACGTGCCGCCAGACTGAGGTAAGAACACCCAATTACTTTAAAAGTTCAGCTGTAGTCAATCGACTTTACAGGTACCGGTTCTTTGTGTCAGGTAAGCCTGAGTTACTACACTTTATTCTAATCGCCCCAAGTGTCAGCCAGGTGGTTAGCCGAAACCATCCCCCGTTATTCACGATAACCTCTGATGCGGCCAACCCTTGACTATTAACGAGTGCCGATGGGTGATACTCTCTCGCAAAATATAGCTTTCTACAGGCGGACTTTCGGACTACCCCGCTCGACTACTGTCCAATTTCGGACAGTTAAAACCAGACATTTTTTCTGAGCTTGAAGTTCGCATAGTAAACTGCAAAACTAGAAATTAAGCAGTCGGGGCAGTGGTCATTCTGTCCAGTTAGAGCCATCTCTAACCTGACAAATGTGTGCCCAAACTTGGGATAAAACGTGTAACTAGCGGTGTTAAAAGAACTTTTTTGAACTTCCGCCCGGCCTGTAAGTTACTGACGAACAACGATTTAGACCCACCGACCTCACTCCAAACCGCCCCCAATCGGCGCCCTCCGGAGGCAGAGGTCAGAGGTTCGAATCCTCTCGGGCGCGCCATGAATATCAAGGACTTGCGTGAAAGCGCAGGTCCTTTTTTTGGCTTGTGCCCAAATGGTGCCCAGGCAGTGCCCTGATATTCAGGCACCCTTACGATCCTTACTGCAATAGCCAACTACGCCTGCAACTCATCCATCAACCAGTTCCTGAATGCCTCCATGCCTTTGGTGAGCGGCCGGTGTTTCCGGTAAACCAGGTAGAACGCTTTTTTGGTATCGAGCGGGATATCAAAAGGCACCACCAGTTTGCCGGATTCGATTTCCCGGGAGATCAGGGTCTGGTCTGCCAGGGCCACGCCGAGATTCTCCTGGGCTGCGGCAGTAGTCAGCTGGCTGCTGGACAACTGCATGGAGCCTTTGGGGGTAATAAATTCAACCCCGGCCTTCTTCAGCCAGTTATCCCACTCCCAGGTTCGCTTGCTCACGTAGATTAACGTGTGATTGGCCAGGTCTGAGGGCTTCTCAAGCGGTGGCCCGGTCTGCAAGAGGCCAGGGCCGCACACGGGCACCAGCATTACTTTACGCAGAAACTCCACTTCAATGTCGTCCCACTCGCCATTCCCGTAGTAAACCGCCATGTCTGTGCTGGTCCGATTGAAATCCAGTAACCCCATAGACGCATTGATCTGCAATTCGACATCCGGAAATAACGCGCGAAACCGGGACATCCGCGGCATCAACCACCGGATGAGGAAATTGGGCGCTACGCTGATCTGCACCACGCTGGCACCCTGGGTCGCCGAGAGCCGTTGCGTTGCCATTTCGATCTCATCGAATGCGTGCTTTACAGACGCCAGGTACTGCTCCCCCTGAGGGGTCAGAGTCACTTTTCGGTTGCTCCGATGGAACAGCTCTACACCTAAAAAATTCTCAAGCGTCTTAACCTGGTGACTGACCGCTGACGGAGTGACGAACAATTCCTCCGAAGCCCCTGAAAAACTTAGGCTTCTTGCTGAAGCCTCGAACATCTTCAAGGCATTTAAAGGTGGAAGTCGACGCATAGGGGCAAACCCTTATCGTGAATTTTTCTCAGCATTGCGCTTAGAATTTATCGCTTTTTGATCGGCCTGGAAGCTCGTAGCATAAGCACCATACAAATTGCCAGTCACCCTCAGGAGGCACCATTATGAATCGGCAAGACAGCAACATCGTTACCCAGGCAGAAGTCGACCACTATATCGCCCTGGCGACCGAATACCGCAACCAGTACATCAAAGAGCAGTTCAGCCAACTGGTAAAAAACATTAAAGAGCGTTTTCATGGCATGACTGCTCGGGTATCTACCAGCCACTGATATCCTGGGCACATCCGAGCAGCCTCCCGGTATGTCCTGTGCAGCGGGTGGCCAGTACGCTAGGCAATCTTTTGCCGGCGCACCCAGGCCGCCCGAAGCACTTCCGCGATCATCCCCGCAAGAAGCCCGAACACCGGGTCAGCCCATACTGTGACCAGCGCGGTTACGCCTATCACGGGCCAGCATGACGGCCTGGCTGTCCACAGACGTTTCGACGACGCCAGCTCTACAGCAGCAACCAACAGCAGGGCTCCCAGACCTGCCGCGGGAATGGCCGCAATCACCGAAAGCCCTCCCGGCATCAAAGCCACCAGCAACAGCCCTGCTCCCAGCAAGACGGGTGCCACACCGGTTCTGGCACCGAAGCGATAGTGCGCCGCCAGCCCCCCGGCTCCGTGGCACATAGGCAAGGCACCGAAGGGCACCAGGCAGAGGTTGGCCAGGCCGGTGCTTAACGACAGGCGCGCCGGCGAGACGCGATGAGCCTGTTCTCCGAAATAGTCTCCCGCCAATAAGGCGGTTAGCAGGATTGCGTTTGTTAATGTCAGGGCTAACTGTGGCAGCGCCAATACCGAAAACCCTTGCTGCCAGTCACTCAGGCCCGGCAGTTCGGGCCAGTGGAATGCAACTGCATCCGGCATCGCCAGCGAAAGCCCCGGCGACCCTGTTACTGCGCCAACGGCCAAAGACACCGCCAACCCGATCAGCGTTGCCGGCCAGGCAGGTAACCGCCACAGAATAAAGACCAGCACCAGCAACGTGGCCAGACCCGCCAGCCAGGACGTCGCCATCAAATCCAGGCTCATGCCAGCCAGCAAGAGCCCCAGCCCCAGCTGAAGGCCGCTCAGTATCGATCCCGGAACCAGCCGAGCCACTCGGTTGATCCATCCGCTCACCCCTAACAGCAACATGATGGCACCGATCAGAATACCACTGGCCACCAGGCTTTCGTGGCTTACCTGGGTGGTCAGCAGTAATGCGGCAACCGCTTTCATCGGCTGTACCGGGATCGGCAGGCGATAATATAACCCGGTCGCAATGTAAAACACCGCAAACCCCAGCAGCACAGGCACCGGCGCAAGCCCGGCAACCGCAATCGCGCCAAGGCTCAGGGGCAGCAGCATGCCGATATCGCCTAGCGCGCCGCTGACCTCTCTTACCCAATCTTTTCGGGTTGTAAGCATGCTGGCTCCTGTTCCACCCGTCTCTCTAACCTGGCAACTCGTCAGGCGTTATAAACCACTCGCCCCAATTCACGGATATCATAGCCACCCAGTGCATCGGCCCGTTGGGCAAAACGCTCACTGCCGGCAAAGGCCAGCAGCTGCTGCATGGCCGGCTCAAAATAGTGGCGACGGCGCATGGCCAGGTCGAAATGTTCCTGTTGCAGCGGAATAAACGCCAGCCCCTGCCGGCGTGCCGCCGCTTCAATGCCAATGCCGATATCCGCCTCACCCTGCCGGATAGCTAACGCAAGATCATCCTCACTGAGTGACGGGTGCGAAGCCCAGCCGAGTTGCTCTGCATCGATTCGATGGCGGGCAAGCAGGCTCTGCAACAAATGGCTGACACCGGCATCGGGCTGGCGGTGGGCAACCCGAATACCAGGGCGGGCGATATCTTCCAACCGTGCAAGTTTATGGGGATTATCGGCAGCCAGGAGCAGCCCCTGTTGTCGTTTCGCCCACCGGATCAGCACCAGGTCACGCATCCCGCCCAGCCCCAGTGTAGCCGGGTCGTTGTACCGCTGGCTTTCGGCATGCCAGATATGCATACCGGCAAGCAGCGCCCGCCCGTTAATCAGCCGCTGCACCCCATCGCCACTGCCCTGGCACAACAACGCCAGTTCCGCGCCGCTTTCCTTCACGGCCCACTCCAGTAGCGGATCCTGGCTACCGGCCAGAACCGGCGGCGTGGGCGCGCTGACAGCGTCGTCCCCTTCCAGGTGGTTCATCAACCACAGGTCAATACGCTGGCGCGGAAACAGCAGCTTTCCGGTCACCCGCACACAGGGAATCACGCCCTGACTGACCAGGTCGTAGATTTTACGCTCCTTCAGGCGCAGGTACTCGGCGGCCTCTGCGGTGGTGAGGTAGGTGGGAAGGGACATTGCTTTCTCCTGCTGTCCGGCAAAGCATACTGCTGTTTTTGACTGCATATATTTCAGCCGGCTGTGCAAAGCGTAGTTAGAAACGCCACGATGCTCAAATAATAAGGAGACGCAGCTTTGGAAAACAATGCGTTCTATGTGGCGCTTTCGCTACTGATCAACTTCGACGCCGCGCTGTTTCAGATCGTGATGCTGTCCCTGCAGGTGTCGCTTATGGCGGTACTGATCGCCGCCGTACTCGGATTTCCGCTTGGCGCCGCGGTGGCACTTTGGCGATTCCCCGGGCGTGGCGGCGTCATCGTCCTGCTCAATGGCCTGATGGGGCTGCCTCCGGTCGTGGCCGGGCTCATGGTGTACTTGCTGCTCTCCCGTGCCGGCCCACTGGGTGAGTTCGGGTTTCTGTTCACCCCCGGTGCCATGGTTATTGCCCAGGTGGTGCTGGTGTTGCCGATCCTCGCCGCACTTTCGCGCCAGAAGGTAGAGGAAATGCTGGGCGAATACCGGGAGCAGTTCGTGTCTCTGGGTATGTCTCGGGCCCGCATGATGCCCACCCTGTTATGGGATGCCCGCTTTGCCCTGTTAACCGTGCTGCTGGCCGGTTTCGGCCGCGCCAGTGCCGAAGTGGGCGCGGTGATGATGGTGGGCGGCAACATCGACGGGGTAACCCGGGTGATGACCACCGCCATCGTGCTGGAAACCGGCAAGGGCAACCTGCCGCTGGCACTTGGGCTTGGCATTGTGCTGCTGACTCTGGTGATGCTGATTAACGCCGGCGCCTACATGGTCGGTGAACTGACCCGGAGGCGGACAGGATGACCTCATTGAGCGCCTCACATCGGGTTTCCTCAACCATTGCCCCTCCGCCGGCACTGCGGTTTGAGGGCGTGACCTTCAGCCATGAAGACAAGGTGCTGCTGGGGCCCTGTTCCTTCACCCTGGACGGCATTGGCCCCACCCTGGTGATGGGGCCTAACGGAGCCGGCAAAAGCCTGCTCCTGCGGTTGGCCCACGGATTGCTTTCGCCCGGTCAGGGGAAGGTCTCGTGGTCCGGCGGGACACCCCCGCGCCAGGCCATGGTATTCCAGCAACCGGTGCTGTTGCGCCGCTCCGCGGTGGCAAACCTCATCCACGCACTGGCCGTGAATAATGTTCCCCGGCGGGAACGCGGCAAGCTTGCGCTTGGCGCCCTCGAACGCTTTGGCCTGGCTGCCTGCGCAAAGACACCGGCCCGGTTGCTCTCCGGCGGCCAGCAGCAGCGCCTGACGCTGGCCCGGGCCTGGGCACTTTCGCCCCAGGTGCTGTTTCTGGATGAACCCACTTCTGCGCTTGATCCGGCAGCCATCAAGGCGGTAGAGACCGCCGTCCGTGATTTTCACCAGCGGGGAACCCGCATCGTGATGACCACCCACGATATCCACCAGGCCCGGCGCCTTGCCGGCGATGTGTTGTTTTTATCGGGCGGAAAGCTGCGCGAGCACACCCCTGCTGAAACCTTCTTCAACCAGCCCGTTTCCCCACAGGCTCAGGCATTTGTGGCCGGCGAACTGGTCGAATAGTTGTTCCGAAAGATGCCCTTACCCACGAACGGAGAAAACAAAATGAAAAAAACCCTGAACCTGGTACTTGCCGGTGTGACGGCCATGGGCCTGGCACTCAGCGCCCATGCCGAGGATTACATTACCCTGGCCTCGACAACTTCCACCGAGAACTCGGGGCTGTTCGACTCCATCTTGCCCAAGTTTGAAGAAGCCTCCGGTATTGCCGTACGGGTGGTGGCCGTGGGTACCGGCCAGGCGTTTGAACTTGCCCGCCGGGGCGATGCCGACAGTCTTCTGGTGCATGACACGGCCGGCGAGAAGCGGTTTATCGAAAACGGCTACGCCACCGAGCGAGCTGATGTCATGTATAACGATTTCGTGCTGATTGGCCCGGAGAGTGATCCTGCGGACGTCCGCAGCGCCAAAACGGCAGCGGAAGCCTTCGCAGCCATTGCCAATGCCGAGGCACCCTTCACGTCACGGGGCGACGATAGCGGCACCAACCGCGCTGAACTGCGCCTCTGGGAAAATGCAGGGGTTGAGCCAGACGGCGACTGGTACCGCGAACTGGGCAGCGGCATGGGGCCAACCCTGAATACCGCAGCGGCCATGGATGCCTATGTCATGTCAGACCGGGCCACCTGGGTAGCCTTCGGCAACCGCCAGAACCTCACCCTGGTCTTTGAAGGCGACGATGTGCTGTTCAACCAGTATGGCAGCCTGTTGCTGTCTGAAGAAAAGCACCCTCACCTCAAGCACGACCTGGCCACCAAGTGGCACAACTGGTTGATTTCAGAAGACGGCCAGCAGGCCATTGCCGACTTCAAGGTGAATGGAGAGCAGCTGTTTTTCCCGAACGCCAAATAGGCTAATCTCTGGCAATCTATGTAGAGGCTGCGTTCTGCAGCCTCCATAAGACGGCCAGAGCAAAATGACGATTGATTCCATACTTCCAGATCCTCAAGACCCCCGGCTGTCCCGTTCAGTCGAGGGCGTTGACGAAACCGGTCAACCGAAGTCGATCAGCGTTATCGAAGAACGCCCCCTGACCATCTACCTGAACAGCCAGGAGATTGTCACGGCCATGACCATCGGCGATCACCCGGAATACCTCGCTCTTGGCTTTTTGCTCAATCAGGGCATGCTGAAAGCAACCGACCAGGTTACCGGCATCGATTACGACGAAGAACTCGAAGTGGCCGTGGTTCGCACCGCCGGCACCACAGACGTCGAAGACAAGCTGGAGAAGAAAACCCGCACTTCCGGCTGCGCCGTTGGCACCGTGTTCGGCGATATGATGGCCGGCCTTGAAGGCCTGGCACTGCCTGATACCCCGGTGCACACCAGCACCTTCTACGACCTTTCGTACCAGATTAACCACACCCCCAGCCTGTACATGGAAACCGGCGCCATTCACGGTACTGCGCTATGCCAGGGCCGCCAGATCCTGGCCTATATGGAAGACGTGGGGCGCCATAATGCCGTCGACAAGATCGCAGGCTGGATGTATATCAACGGCATTACGGCAGCTGACAAGGTACTCTATACAACCGGCCGCCTGACATCCGAGATGGTGATCAAGACTTCCCTGATGGGCATTCCGACGTTGATCAGCCGGTCCGGCTTCACCGCCTGGGGCGTGGATATTGCCCGTCAGGTCGGGCTGACCCTGATCGGGCGGATGCGAGGCAAGAAGTTCACCTGCCTCAGTGGCCAGCACCGACTGGTGTTCGACCAGGACCTTTCACAGGTGCCGGATGAAGACAAAAAAATGCGTCGAAAAGGGGCTGAACATGAGTAAGTGCGCCGTCATCCTGGCCGGCGGCCAGGCCAACCGCATGGGCGGTGTTGATAAAGGCCGGTTGATGCTGGGCGATCAGTCCCTGATCCAACGGGTTATCGGCCGAATTACGCCGCAGGTAGACGCTGTGGTGCTAAATGCCAATGGCGACCTGGGCCGCTTCGATGATCTGGGCTTGCCCGTGGTCGCCGACTCCATACCGGATTACGCCGGGCCCCTGGCCGGCATTCTGGCAGGCATGGACTGGGCCGCTGAACAGGGCCATGACTGGCTGTTCAGCGTGGCGGCAGACACGCCGTCATTTCCCCTCGACCTGGTCGAACGCCTGTCCGGCATCGACGCTCCGGTGGTACTGGCGGCAACTCCGGACCCGGAGCGTGGCCGGATACCCCAGCCAACCTTTGGCCGCTGGGATGTTTCGCTGCGGAACGACCTGAGGGCGGCGCTGAACGACGGCGTACGCAAAATCCGCCAGTGGACGCTGGCCCATGGTGAGTCGCTGGTGATGTTCGATGAGGCGGACTTTTTCAACATCAACACACCGGAAGACCTGGCCTGGGCGGAGCAGCACCTGAAATGAACGTGATCGGCTTCGTAGGCTGGAAGAATTCTGGCAAGACCACCCTGGCCAGCGCAGTGATTCGTGAATTATCCGCCCGGGGCCTGAACGTCAGCTCGATCAAGCACGCCCATCACCTGGTGGATGTGGACCAACCGGGAACCGACAGCTACAAACACCGGGAGGCCGGCGCACAGGAGGTCATCCTGGCGGGCGGCCAGCGCTTTGCCATCATGCATGAACTCCGGGGCGCCAGGGAGCCAACGCTGGACGAGTTGCTAACCCGGCTGGGCCCCTGCGATTGGGTTGTGGTAGAGGGTTTCAAAACCCACTCTCACCCCAAAATCGAGGTGCACCGAAAGGACAGCACCCGCGCCGCCCTGTATCACGAGAACTCCAGCATCGTTGCCGTCGTGGCAGACTATGCTGCGGATTTCCCAGGCCCGGTTTTCGACATCAACGATGTCTCCGGAATCGCTGACTTTATCCTGAAGCGTGAACCGTCATGAGCAGCAGCGCCAATCAAGAAAGCACCGTAAAACCGCTTCGTAACGACTGTTTTGCCCTGCCTCCCGGCGTGAACTGGACGCCGGTCGACGAGGCCCTGGAGCGTTTGCGATCCCGTTTACACCCGGTGGTGGGTGTGGAGCAGGGCGTTCCTCTCTCGCAGCTGAACGGCCGCATACTGGCCACAGACGTGTTTGCTCCCCGGGCCCACCCGCCCAGCAACAATTCCGCGGTTGATGGCTATGCGTTTGCCGGCCCCCTGACCGAAGTGCCTTGCTCACTGCCGCTGGTAGACGGCCGCAGCGCCGCCGGCGAACCCTATAGGGAACAGGTTCCCGCAGGCCACGCTATCCGCATCCTCACCGGAGCAGTCATGCCAGCAGGCACAGACACGGTAGTGTTGGAAGAAGACTGCGACGTCATCAATGGCCAGTTGCACCTGAACGGCACACTGAAGGCAGGCGCCAACCGGCGCCTGGCCGGAGAGGATATCCAGGTGCAGGACCGGATTCTCAACGCCGGTATCCGCCTGACCCCCACCCAGATTTCCGTACTCGCCAGCGTGGGCGTGGAATCCGTTGACGTTTACCAGCGCCTGCGGGTTGGCGTGCTGTCGACCGGCGATGAAGTAAAGCCCGTTGGCGCCCCGGTCACTGACTGGCAGATATACGATGCCAACCGCCCGATGCTGAGCTCGATGATCACGCAGCTGGGCTATGAACTGGTCGACCTGGGCCATGTGCTGGATCGGCCTGACGCTGTGAAAGAGGCGCTGGAGCGCGGCGCGGAGCAGTGCGACCTGATCCTCACCAGCGGCGGTGTTTCTGCCGGGGATGAAGACCACGTGTCGAAAACCCTGAAAGCCCATGGCGAGATCAGCAACTGGCGCATTGCCATCAAACCCGGCCGCCCCCTGGCCCTGGCCATGTTCAAGGGCACACCTGTGGTGGGCCTGCCGGGTAACCCGGTTGCCGCCTGGGTTTGTGCATTGCGCTTTGGAGCGCCCGCCATGGCCTTGATGGCCGGTGCGGAATGGTTTGAGCCCCAGGGTTATCTCGTGCCGGCCAACTTTTCCAAGAACAAGAAACCGGGGCGCAGCGAGATGTTGCGCGCCCGGGTTCGTGACGGAAAGGTTGAGGTATTCGGTTCCGAAGGCTCCGGTCGGGTCACCGGCCTGGCCTGGTCTGAGGGCATGGTCGAGCTGGACGAAAGCGCCCGGCAGATCGAACCGGGCACCCCGGTAAAGTTCATTCCCTACGGCAGCTTCGGTCTGTAATCAATCGACGCTGCCGTGCACCGCAAAGGCCTCCAGCGAGGCATCCTGCGGGGCCCGGGAACGGTAGGTTTCCTCAACCCCAAGATCGGTCAGCCGGCGGCTGACCATCAGCAGGGTATTGTCTTCGAAGTCCTCACACATGGTGCGCATCTGGTCGATTTCTTCGCAGGCCACGGGATAGGCCGCATCAATATCCGGCGCGCCGTAGATCTCGACAAAGGTTTGCGCCAGGGTCTGGCGTAACTGCTCCAGTTCCGCTTCGGTGATGTTGCACACCCCCACAAAACTGGCTCGGCCACCAGACTCGATGCTGTACCAGCCGTTGCTGAAGGCCTGGCGGGCCTTGCCCTTCAGGTCTGCTTCGGTCCAGTTGGAAAACTCGAAGCCGCCGGAAATGGCCCACTCACCACTGGGGGCCGGGTTTTCAAAGACATTTTCATCGGATACGTCCAGCCTCAGGGTTCGTGCCAGCTTCATACATGCTCCGCGAATTCAATCAAGCTCACTGTTTCGGTCATCACACCCTCCCGCAGCAGCATCCGGCCTTTTTCATCCAGCCCGACAAACAGCCCGGGCTTCGGATACTCGATCGTTTTACCCAGGGTGTCGCAGCGGGGCCGCCATTCGTTGTGTACCCGCTCGAACCCGCTGTCCAGGAAGTAGGTCAGCCATAACAGGGTGTGTTTGGACCAGCTTTCCAGCAACGCCATGGGCGTGATATCCACACAGCCTTCCTCGTGCAGGCAGGTTTCATTCGGGTTGGCACCTGGCTCACCGCCTGCCGGGGTAAAGGGCACATCAATGCCAATCACCAGCCAGTTAGGGAAGGCTTTCGGATCGGATACGTCCGCCGCAAAGCGGACGCTGCCGCAGACAGCACCATTCACTTTGATTCGATCGGGCCACTGGAAATGCACCGGCACTTCCGGCGGGGCCAGGGCGCCCAGGCTTTCCGCCAGCCCGACCTGGGCCACGTAGACAGCCTGGATGGCTTCTTCCAGGGGCGTTTCCGGTGCCAGCACAAGGGCCGCATGCAGGGTGTCGGGGGCCTCCGAGTAGAACACCGTACCCGAATCAACCCCGGCAATGGCCCGGCTGACCGCCTTGGCAAACGGATCCATGTGCCTCGGCACCGCTTCGCCGGTGAGCAACGGCGGGAACTGGGGTGACTGCATCATCGGATGGCCCGGGCGTAGATGTCAGAGGCGATGATTTCATCGGCAATGCGTTGGAAAGCTTTGGCCTGCGGGCTCTCGGGCTTGGAGACCACGATCGGCACACCGCCGTCCGAACCCAACCGGATATCCAGGTCGAGCGGGATCTCTCCGAGGAAGGGCGCGCCAAGCTTTTCAGCCTCAGCCCGGGCACCGCCGTGCCCGAACGGGTGATGCTCTTTGCCGCAACCGTCGCAGATAAACGACGCCATGTTCTCGATCAAACCGAACAGAGGCACATCCATGCGCTGGAACATGTCGATACCCTTGCGCGCATCCATCAAGGCAATATCCTGGGGCGTGGAGACCACAACAGCACCGGCCACAAAGAATTTCTGGCTCAGGGTCATCTGCACGTCACCGGTCCCCGGGGGCAGGTCCACCAGCAGAACGTCCAGCCGGCCCCACTCCACCTGGTTCATCATCTGTTGCAGGGCGCCCATCAGCATGGGGCCACGCCAGACAATGGCTTCGTCTTCCGGAGCCATCAAACCCAGAGACATCAGCGTTACCCCATGATTTCGCAGCGGCAGGATGGTATGGCCATCGGGGCTGGACGGGCGGCCTGAAACACCTAGCATGCGGGGCTGGCTGGGGCCGTATACGTCGGCATCCAGCAGCCCTACTTTCAGGCCTTTCGAGGCCAGCGCAACCGCCAGATTCGACGCCACCGTGGACTTGCCCACGCCGCCCTTGCCCGAGGCAATGGCAATAATCCGGTCAACGCCTCTCGGGTTCTTGTCCTGCGGCCGCGGCGCGTCGGTGCCAATCAGGTTTTCTTTTCCTACTTCGGTGTATTGAACCATGTTACTTCCCGTTTAGTGTTCAGCTGTCCCGATAGTCGTCACTGGTGCGAACCCGGGGGCGCTCACCGCCCGCCATGGGTGCGTTGTTGCCATGGTACTGGGCCTTGACCCGACAGTCGTCGCACATTTTGATCAGCTGAACATTATCAGACTTGGTGTACATCCAGTGCTGGTTCTCCAGCTTTTCAACAATCCGGTTAATGGTGCTGGCAACACCAAACGGCTCTCCACACTGGATGCACTCGAAGGGTTCCTCGCCATGCAACGGCCGGGGGCTCAGCGCGTCCTTCGACAGATCCAGCTGAGGCTTCAGGGTAATGGCCGTCTCGGGGCAGGTACTCTGGCAGATGCCACACTGGACGCAGGCGTTTTCGGTAAAGCGGACTTCTGGCCGATCAGGGTGATCACCCAGGGCCCCGGTAGGGCACAGCGACACACAGGCCAGGCACAGCGTGCACTTATCGGAATCAATCTCGACGGCGCCATAGGGTGCGCCGGCCGGAAGCGGAATCGGCGCCTCGATGTTATCTGCCATCGCATTGGCCGTTACCCGGGTGATGTCACGGCGCCCGCCCACCAGCAGTACCGGTTCACTCACCCGCCCGGCGTTGTCGCCCGCGGCACAGAGTTCGATGGCTTCGGTAACCCGGACCCGGCTGGGAGAGTTACGGGTGCCCGTCAGCATGGCCTGGGCCAGTTCAACTTCCGCCGCAACCGCCCGGCGGTCAATCTCGTTGTCCGGCAGAATCAGCACTTCCGCGTAACCGGCACCGAAGGCTGCCATGATTTCAGCGTGGCCAACCCGGTCGATGTGCTCCAGGCCGAGCGGGATCAGATCGTCTGCCAGGCCATCGTCGTAACGGGCCAGGTAGGCAATCGCCTCAGCGCCGGCGTCCAGGGTATGAAACACCAGCCTCGGGGCCTCGCCAGATTGTTCGCGATAAACCCGGGCCATCACCTCCAGGTTTCGTGTGATGGCTTCGAAGGAGGTCTCGTTCATGGTAATCGCAGAGGTTGGGCAAACCGCCGCGCAGGAGCCGCAACCGGCACAGATATCCGAGTCGATCTGGATATGTTCGCCGGCAGAGAAAATGGCCTCGGTGCAGCATACGTCCAGGCAACGGGTACAACCCGGCTGATTGGCCCGGGAATGGGCACACAGGGATTCTTCCAGCCGGAAGTACACGGTCTTCTCGAACTCGCCCACCAACTCCCTTGCGTTCAGGGCAATGCGCTCAAGCTCCCCGGCCTTGGCCGGGTCGGCCCAGAAGTATCCGTTACGTTTCTCGTGGCTGGGGAATGCCGGACCCATGCCGCGCAGGTCGATAAAGATGTCACATTCACTGTGGGCGGTGGCTTTCGCCTCGCCGTAACCGGGCTCGCCTCGGCCGGCGGGATTCATCATCTGCAGGCCGGAAAACTCCAGCTTGAAGTTGCCCAGTGCGCCATAGGCACCGGTCAGCTTGCCCTTCGCCACGTCATAGGCCGCCGAGGGCAGTTGTACCGGCCCCGCATCATTAACGATACAGGTCACGCCGAGTTCGTCCTGCACCAGTTCGGCCATGCGTATGGCCTGCTCGGTGGGGCCGACAACGCAGCATACGCCGCTGGAACGGATGGTTTTCACCGGTGCCATGGGCGCCGGTAACTGAGCCGCGGCCATCAGCGCTGCCTGCTTGGCATGGAGGCGTTTCGGATTAGCCTGCGGCGCACTCCATCCGGCGCGATCCCGGATATCGAGGGTGCTCAGGGGCGCGGAATGCTGAATCTCCGCCTGTATATCCTCGCCCAGGCGCTCGAACAGAGCCGCCTGCTGGCCACAGGCAATAAGGACTTCGTTTGCGCCACTCAGGTGCTCCGCAGCGGTTTTCATGTCTGTGCCGCACAGCTGGTCCACCACGATGACCTGCTCGGCTGCCGCGGCCGCCTGCAGTGCCTTCGGATCAAAGCTCTGTGTTTTGTCACAGGTGCATAACAGTAGGGTCTTGTGTGCCGTCATCAGGAATTTGGCTCTTTTCGTTGCTTTTCTGCGTATACAGATTAATTCTGACTTTCGAGCATGCCACAGGCTTTTACGTAAGGACAATTGGATAATTGTTTGTGTCCTGCTAGCTTAGGGCTATGACAAAACGAGAATTCCCATGAGCAGTCGTACAGAGCATTGGAAACGTGAGTTACAGGTGGGGGCCGTTGTACGCCGTACCCCGGGGATAACCCGCTGGGCGAAGGACATCTGGAAGCCCGTGGCGGTGATACCCGGCGCTCCGGAGGCGTTCTGGAAAGAGCTGGTTCGCGAGGGCGAAGTGGTCGATTACCACGCGGGCACGGTCACCATGGAGTTGTTCCGCGCGGATGTGGAGGGCTACCTGGTCTCCCTGAATATGGCCGTGCCTTCAGTCTGGATTGTCATGGACAAGGACCAGACCGGCCAGTCCCCGTCTGGCTGGGTGGTCAGCACCGTTACCGCCAGTGCCCATGAGGCGCTGGATTCCCTGGATAGTGGCGAAAGCATTGTCGAACCGGTTCCGATTCCCGAGTCCCTGGCGGCCTGGATCAAGGAATTTATCGACATGCACTACATCGAGGAGCCCTTCAAGAAACGCCGTCGCAATGAGGTTGCTGTCGACACCGTAGAAGACGGCAAGGGCGACCCCCGGATTCGCCAGGAAAGCGACGTTTACCGCGCCCCCTCCAATATCAAGAAGCCGAGGGTTCACTGATGGCTGAGTCACGTCTTCAGCGCTGGGCGCGCAAAAAGGCCGAAGCGGGCAAACCGGCCGAACCTGTTCCTCCCCAAAGCAATGACCCCGAGCCTTCACCCGAGGAACAGGAGCTCGCCCTCAATGAAGCCCTGCCCGAGCAGGAGGTGCTGGCGAAGTACCACCTGCCCGATCCGGACACCCTTGAACTGGGTGCGGACATCACCGGCTTCATGCGTAAAGAGATTCCGGAATTACTGCGCCGCAAGGCCTTACGGGCACTGTGGAAAACCAACCCGGTACTGGCGGTGCTGGACGGCCTGAATGACTACGATGAAGACTATACAGATGCCGCCCTCGCCACCAAAACCGTAAACACCCTGTATAAGGTGGGACAGGGCATGTTCGATAAGAACGCCCGCCGTGAAGAACAGGGCGACACTCAGGCCGAGCCCCAGGCGAGCTCTCCAAACGTGATTCCCCCTGCCCCCAAACAGGCGCCACCTGTGAGCGCTGACAATGAACCGGCACCCGAAACCCCGGTCATACCTTCCGCAGAGCCTTTCTCGGCCGAGCCGGCTTCTTCAGAAACCCAGGAAGAGTGGGAGCCGCGCTACAGACCGAGGATGCGTTTTGAATCCTGAAGGCCGGAAGTATGATTGCACCGGATACAGGTTAGGGCTATAACTTACAAATGACTGTCTAAAAGTCGTACAAAAACCCGAAGGAAAAAGACTTGTCTGATACCGCTGCACTTCAATGCCCCCGCTCGATCACTGACGAAGACCGCGCCCGGGCCCAGATCTACCAATTACTGGCTGTATTGTTAAGCAGCCCGCCTTCGGACGAGCTGCTCAAAGGGCTGGCGTCCTTACAGGGTGACGACACCCCCCTGGGTTCCGCCTACAAAAACCTGGCTGCCCTTGCCCAACGTACTACGGCGGTCGACGCCGAGCAGGAGTTCAATAACCTGTTCATTGGCGTAGGCCGGGGTGAGCTGTTGCCCTATGCCAGTTATTACCTGACCGGCTTCCTGAACGAGAAACCGCTGGCAGACCTGCGTACCGACCTGATGACCCGGGGCGTCAAGGTCAGCGACGGCGTTAAAGAACCGGAAGATCACATCGGTACCCTGTGTGAAATCATGGCGGGCATTATTACCGGCGAATTCGCCTGCGACAGCGATGTGTCATCACAGAAAGCTTTTTTTGACGCCCACATGGCAAAGTGGGCGGCGTTGTTTTTTACGGATCTGGAAGAAGCGCAAAGCTCAGTCCTCTACGCTCCGGTCGGCTCGCTGGGCCGGGCCTTCATGGCGGTAGAGGCGGATGCCTTTGCAATTCAATAACCGGGATCTGCCCGATCCCTTAACTCAGGTGGAGGAGTCCGATGGACAGCCCGAAGCGTGAAAACAGTCGGCGCCGTTTCCTGCAACTGGCCGCATCCGCAGCACCCGCTGCTGTTGCCATGGCCGTTGCACCGAACGCTGCAGCCGGGGTGGCAACAGACGCCCCGAAAAGCAGCGGTCTGCGCGACACTGAACACACTCGCAAGTATTTCGAATCGGCTCGCTTTTAAGGATGCGTGAATCATTCAAGGTTGCGTGACGCTCTTGGATGATCACACCTCCGGAAAAACGAGAATAAAAAGAGAGAGGTAGGTGACATGTTACGGAAGAAGACCAACGGGGTTGCGAAAGGCCCCCGTAAAGGATCTTTACTTTCATCCCTCGCTGCCAAGACTATGGACCGTCGTAGTTTTCTGGCGGCTTCCGGTGTAACGGTGGGAGGCCTGGCGGCCTTATCACTGACATCGGGCCGGGTTCAGGCTGCAACCCCATCAACCGAAGGTGGGGAAATGGTGCTTAAAAAGTCTGTATGCACCCATTGCTCGGTAGGCTGCACCGTGATTGCCGAGGTACAGAATGGCACCTGGGTCGGGCAGGAGCCCGGATGGGACAGCCCGTTCAACCTGGGCTCACACTGCGCCAAAGGCGCTTCTGTGCGGGAGCACGCCCACGGCGAACGGCGTCTGAAGTACCCCATGAAAATGGTCAACGGCCAGTGGCAGAAGATTTCCTGGGATACGGCCATTAACGAAATCGGCGACAAGATGCTGCAGATCCGTGAGGAAAGCGGCCCTGATTCCGTCTACTGGCTGGGCAGTGCGAAATTCAGCAACGAGCAGGCCTATCTGTTCCGTAAGTTTGCGGCCTACTGGGGCACCAATAACGTCGACCACCAGGCCCGAATCTGCCACTCCACCACCGTCGCCGGTGTAGCCAACACCTGGGGCTACGGTGCGATGACCAACTCGTACAACGACATCCACAATTCCAAGGCCATTTTCATTATCGGGGGCAACCCGGCCGAGGCGCATCCGGTGTCCCTGCTGCACGTCCTGAAAGCCAAGGAAGAGAACAACGCACCGCTTATCGTGTGTGACCCGCGCTTCACCCGCACAGCCGCCCATGCCGACGAGTATGTGCGTTTCCGCCCGGGCACTGACGTAGCGCTGGTCTGGGGTATTCTCTGGCACATCTTCGAAAACCGCTGGGAAGACAAGGAATTCATCCGTACCCGCGTATACGGCATGGAGCAGATTCGCGAAGAGGTCAAACGCTGGAACCCAGAGGAAGTCGAGCGGGTAACCGGCACCCCCGGCGCACAGCTGGAACGTGTCGCCCGCACCCTGGTCAATAACCGTCCGGGCACGGTGATCTGGTGTATGGGGGGTACCCAGCACTCCAACGGTAACAACAACACCCGCGCTTACAGCATCCTGCAACTGGCACTGGGCAACATGGGTGTCGCTGGCGGCGGTACCAATATTTTCCGTGGCCACGACAACGTTCAGGGCGCTACCGACCTCGGCGTACTGGCAGATACCCTGCCCGGCTACTATGGCCTGGCGGCTGGTTCATGGGCCCACTGGGCGCGGGTCTGGGAAGAAGACATCGATTGGCTGAAAGGCCGCTTTGCCACCCTGGACAGGAATGGCAAAACCAAACCCATGATGAACGAGAAAGGTATCCCGGTTTCCCGCTGGATTGATGGTGTCCTGGAAGCCAAGGAAAACCTCGAGCAGCCTGACAACACACGGGCCATGGTGCTGTGGGGCCACGCGCCCAACTCGCAGACCCGTATGCTCGAAATGAAAGAAGCGATGGAAAAACTGGACCTGCTGGTGGTTGTAGACCCGTTCCCGACCGTGTCAGCCGTGCTGCACGATCGCAAAGACGGTGCCTACCTGCTGCCGGCAACCACCCAGTTCGAAACCCGCGGTTCCGTTACCGCATCGAACCGTTCCCTGCAGTGGCGTGAAAAGGTCATCGAGCCGTTGTTCGACTCCAAGGTCGACCACGAGATCATGAAGCTGTTTGCGGACAAGTTCGGCTTCACCGATCGCATGTTCCGCAATATCGCCATTGAGGGCAACGAACCGGTGGTGGAGGACATCACCCATGAGTTCAACCGTGGCATGTGGACTATAGGCTATACCGGCCAGTCGCCTGAGCGCCTGAAGAAACACATGGCCAACCAGCATCACTTCGACAAGACCACCCTGCGCGCAGTCGGTGGACCTTGCGATGGCGATATCTACGGTCTGCCATGGCCGTGCTGGGGTACGGCGGAAATGAACCACCCGGGAACACCGAACCTGTACGACATGTCGCTACCGGTGTCCAAGGGCGGCCTGACTTTCCGCGCCCGCTTCGGTGTTGAGCATAACGGCAATAACCTGTTGGCCGATGGCGTGTACTCCAAGGATTCCGACATTAAGGACGGCTACCCGGAGTTCACCATGCAGATGCTGATGGACCTGGGCTGGGATAAAGACCTCACAGCCGAGGAACGTGCCAGCATTGATGCGGTGGCAGGCCCCGAGACCAACTGGAAAACCGACCTGTCCGGCGGCATCCAGCGTGTGGCCATCAAGCACGAGTGCGCACCCTTCGGTAACGCCAAGGCCCGCGCCATCGTCTGGAACTTCCCGGACCCTGTGCCTCTGCACCGTGAACCGCTTTACACCAATCGGCGCGATCTGGTCAAAGATTACCCGACCTACGCCGACAAGACCTTCTGGCGCGTGCCGACCCTGTATGAGTCCATTCAGAAGAAGGATTTCAGCAAGGACTTCCCCATCATTCTGACCTCCGGCCGTCTGGTTGAGTATGAAGGTGGTGGTGAAGAAACCCGCTCGAATCCCTGGCTGGCGGAACTGCAGCAGGATATGTTCATCGAAATAAACCCGCGTGATGCCAATAACCTGAACATCCGTGACGGTAAAGACGTCTGGGTTTCCGGCCCGGAGGGCGCACGAATCAGGGTTAAGGCCATGGTGACCGAAAGGGTTGGCGAAGGTGTTGCCTTCATGCCTTTCCACTTCGGCGGGCACCTGGAAGGAAAGGACCTGAGGGACAAATACCCGAAGGGTTCCGATCCTTACGTACTGGGTGAATCCACTAACACCGTTCAGACATACGGGTACGACTCGGTCACGCAGATGCAAGAGACCAAGTGCACCCTGTGTGCGATCGAACCAGCATAACAAGAGGTGTAGACCATGGCACTTGAAGGACAAGCAAGAGCAAAATTCCTTTGCGACGTCGAGCGCTGCATCGAATGTAATGCCTGCGTAACGGCCTGTAAAAACGAGCACGAAGTCCCCTGGGGCATCAACCGTCGCCGAGTGGTAACCATCGAAGATGGCAAACCGGGTGAGCGCTCGATCTCGGTAGCTTGCATGCACTGTTCAGACGCGCCCTGTATGGCGGTTTGTCCGGTGGACTGCTTCTACCAGACCGAGGACGGCATCGTGCTGCATTCCAAGGACCTGTGTATCGGTTGTGGCTATTGTTTCTACGCCTGCCCGTTCGGTGCGCCCCAGTTCCCGCAAGCGGGCAACTTTGGCAGCCGCGGCAAGATGGACAAATGCACCTTCTGTGCAGGCGGTCCTGAGGAAGACAATTCCGCAGCCGAGTTCACCAAGTACGGCCGCAACCGTATTGCGGAAGGCAAACTGCCGATCTGTGCGGAAATGTGCTCTACCAAAGCCCTGCTTGCCGGTGACGGCAACGAGGTGGCGGACATCTATCGCCAGCGCGTGGTTCACCGTGGTTTCGGTTCCGGCGCCTGGGGATGGGGCACAGCCTACGAGAAGAAAGGTGCATAAGCTGATCTGAACGAAGTTCCGGAGCTCCCCGAGCTCCGGAACTTCTTCAGTCACAACACCTTCTTGCAGATTCCGCTGGAGTACTCTGATGAACAAACGTCTGTTGGGTGCCGCCGCCCTTGTGCTGGCGTCACTGATATTCAACCCTGCCTGGGCGCAAGAGGGCCCGGAGGTTGACCGCACAGCAACCGGGGGTGCGCAGACCCTCGAAGATATCATGCGCCGCCAGGAGCAGCAGAAACTGGACGACAGTTTCCGGTCCGAAAATCTGGGCAATCCTGAGAAGGCGGCACCAATCACAGAACAGCTGGGAACCCGGGGCGGCGTCTCGGATGCCGACACCTGGCGCGCGATTCGCTATAACCAGATCGACCCCACCGTGCAGTCTCCGGGCCCGGCCAATGGCGTCATGATCCAGGACGGGGGCATCAGTTGGTACAAACTGCGGGAAGGACCCATCATCACCTGGGGCGGTGGTGCCCTGCTGGGGATCATCGTGCTGCTCGTGGTGTTCTACTTTGTGCGTGGCAAAATCATGATTGATGGCGGCCCTGCGGGCTCGACCATTGAACGATTCAAAGCCATAGAGCGGTTTGGTCACTGGCTGCTGGCCGGCTCGTTCATAGCCCTGGGCGTAACGGGGCTGCTGACCTTGATGGGCCGCAGTTTCCTGATCCCGGTGATCGGGCTCGATGCCTTTTCGACCCTCGCAGTCGGTTCAAAGTGGCTTCACAACAACATTGCCTGGGCATTCATGCTCGGCCTGGTTATGACATTTGTGATGTGGGTAGCGCATAACATACCTGACAAACTAGATTGGCAGTGGATCAAGGCGGGGGGCGGCATCTTCACCAAGGGCCATCCATCGGCCAGGAAATTCAACGCAGGCCAGAAGGTCGTTTTCTGGACCGTGATGCTGCTGGGTGTGTCTGTCTCGCTTTCCGGATTATCGCTTCTGTTCCCCTTCCAGATGCCTCTTTTTGGCGACACCTTCGGTGTCATCAACAGTATTCTGGGCACGGGCCTGCCAACAGAGCTGACACCACACGAGGAAATGCAATATGCCAACATCTGGCATTCGATCGTGGCATTCGTGATGATGCTGGCCATCATCGCCCATATCTATATCGGCACTGTGGGTATGGAAGGCGCATTCGATGCGATGGGTAGCGGCCAGGTTGACCTGGAATGGGCTCGCCAGCACCACGACCTCTGGGTAGAAGAGGAAGAGGCCAAACAAGGCAAAGGAGGATCATCATGAAGGTAATGATTTCCGCATTTGTCGTAGCATTGATCATAGCCTCGCTCGCCCCGGTTGTTCTGAACCAGTTCGGCTGGTCTTCAGCGGAACAGGGCAGCAGTGAGAGTGTACGACTTGACTGATCAAACCGAGGTATACCAGATCGATGCCGTCGGCTTGGTATGCCCCCTCCCTATTCTCCGCTTCAAGAAACGCACCCAGGGGTTACCCAGCGGGACCCAGGTCGAGTTCCTGGCCGATGACCCCAGTGGCCGTAAGGACATGCAGGCGCTGTGCGATATCACAGGGCACCGGATTGAATGGATTCGCGAGGAGGAGGCCGGCGTGCTCCGCTATCGGATTTGCCTGGCTTAGAGAGAATGCCTTTGGATTCTTTCTGCAGACTTTCATTTTTCCCAGACCTGAAATGAAAAAACCCCCGGCAGCAACGCTGTCGGGGGTTTTGGTATTAAGAGCCTGACGATGACCTACTCTCACATGGGCGAACCACACTACCATCGGCGCTGGTCTGTTTCACGTCTGAGTTCGGGATGGGATCAGGTGGTTCCAGACCGCTATGGTCGTCAGGCAAAACGGATGATC
>NZ_JADARC010000031.1:0-267 GCF_016464245.1 Marinobacter sp. bablab_jr003 | reverse complement strand
CCTCATGGATCTCACCGGTGGTGCGGTCAATGACGGGCACCGTGTGCCCAGCATAGTCCACGAACAGCTTTTCACCGGCTCGGTGGTCCTGACGCATCACCAGATCCAGCTTGCCCTGCCAGGCCCGGTAGTGCTCGCAGAACCAGCTGTACTGGTAGCCATCCGGATTGGCTTCCCGGTACTCCTGCCAGAGCAGGAACAGGGTGACGTTCTTGCCCCGGAGTTCATCGTGGATTCGCTTCCAATCCGGAATGCCTCGGGCCTGTG
>NZ_JADARC010000030.1:0-283 GCF_016464245.1 Marinobacter sp. bablab_jr003 | reverse complement strand
CCTCATGGATCTCACCGGTGGTGCGGTCAATGACGGGCACCGTGTGCCCAGCATAGTCCACGAACAGCTTTTCACCGGCTCGGTGGTCCTGACGCATCACCAGATCCAGCTTGCCCTGCCAGGCCCGGTAGTGCTCGCAGAGCCAGCTGTACTGGTAGCCATCCGGATTGGCTTCCCGGTACTCCTGCCAGAGCAGGAACAGGGTGACGTTCTTGCCCCGGAGTTCATCGTGGATTCGCTTCCAATCCGGAATGCCTCGGGCCTGTGCCGGCAGATCCGGTGG
>NZ_JADARC010000004.1:0-828 GCF_016464245.1 Marinobacter sp. bablab_jr003 | reverse complement strand
GTTTTCCGCCAAAACGGCGGGAAATAGGCAAAAATCGAACAAAACAGAGGGTGATAACGCCAAAATCGCGCTTGAATGGCTTTTTTTCGAGTTGAAAAGCGATTCAGCGATAAATCAGGCGTTAATCAGACCCTCCCTAGATTTTGGTTAGCTAAGGAGCTACAAAGAGTGGCCTAGTATGGGAAGCAAAAAAAAAGCCGCAGATACTTCTGCGGCGAGGGCAAACCTGAGATAACACAAAGGAAGCTAACGCAAGTGCGCGATGCAACCTCAGTGAAGACCTATTGAATCACGCCTCCCTGAAATGAACCTGAATTTTTAGGTTTCTAACAGAATATATGGAAGATTTAAATTTTCTATTCGGAAACCTAATTAATCAAAAGCTCGTCCATCGAAAGAACTGCACCTTTCAGACTAAGTGGACGCCAACGCGATTAATCGTAAATTCATGACACTCTCGACAAGTTTTTTTAGAAAAACCAATGAATCTCCATCAGCCCAAGCCGCTCCAGCCTCCCGTACTCGCTGTCCTGGTCACCTCCGAACCATTGGGCTCCGGCAGTGAAATAGATCTCCTGGCTCATCGGCAGTATCCATGTGGATCTCGGGTAAAGCACCCAACTGGCATCATCGGCATTACGGATGGTCACCACCCGGTACTGCCAGAACGGGTTGATATCCTGCCATACGAGTTATTGTCAAATCTGGTGTATGACCATCAGGCAGCGTTCCTGCCAGATTGATCTTCCACCTGTATTCCATCCTGAAACTGCACGTTGTCCACGACCAGCTTCAGTTGGTCAAACCCCTTGATTCGCTTCCAGCGTT
>NZ_JADARC010000029.1:0-1336 GCF_016464245.1 Marinobacter sp. bablab_jr003 | reverse complement strand
GTTCTTGGTAGTTGATGACGACCATGGCGTCTTGGTCGTAGTTGTAGTGCTTGAAGCGGGGCATCTGACCACTCCTTGTCCGTTTGCCTGATGCTACCAAAACCGAGGGCGATTTCGGGTTTTTTCTACAGCCTCAACGCCAATGATAAGCGGCGCCCGACTAGGGCGTCCGGTGGACGGCCGCCAGGCCGGGAACGTACTTAATTGACTGGTTAAATGCCGTACTCACGCTCAACCCTCGCAATGCGAACCCGAAAGCTGGAGTACCATTTTTGGTGGCCAAGTCTCTGAGCTTCTCGATGCTCTACGTTCTTTTTCCAATTGGTGATGGACTCCAAGCTTTCCCAGTAGGATACGGTGATACCCAAATCCTCTCGGACGGACTCCATACCCAAGAAGCCAGGTTGGGTTGCAGCCAACTCAACCATCCTGTCTGCCATTTCCCCGTAACCATTGTCGCCCTCGGTTCGATGGCTACTAAAAATGACAGCGTAATACGGCGGCTCAGGGGTTTTGGCTATCTCTGACATAGATCCCTCTAGGCATTTAACGCTTGCAGCATGCGCGCTTACGGAATGGAGCCGAAGGCGCAATGTAGTGGGTGTCGCCATGCCTGCACTGGTTATGTTCTTCTTCGTGTTAGCAGCGCCTGCCCAGCCACCCCGAAGAATCAATGTGGATAAAATAACCGAAGTCCTCAGAGGACATGACGGATCGCGCATCAGTGAGCCCAACACCACAATACGGACAACACTTAATTTCGACTGCTGTAGTCCAGAGCGTATCACCCACTTCCTCAAGATATTGATTTTCCTGTAAGTCATCCTCTGTTGCTACCCGCTCAATAACCAAACACCAACCAAGGTCTTCAGAGCCAAAACGGGCTGGCCCCCAACAGATTGAAACGCCATCACTCGGCATCTCGTCACAACAGTGTATGAGATTTGACAGGCTATCCATTTATTTCATCCACAAATATCTGGTCCTCTACGGCATCTGCAATGGCGCGATCCAATCGTGTAAGCAAATCTTCGAATGACTCTTCAGGCCGGCGGACTAACATTGCAAGGCATTGATCTTCATCAGATGCAGTCGCCGCACAGCTAACCGGGCCAACCCTACCAATAGTGATTTCGCCTGAGCCATCAATCAGCAGTTCAATATTCTCGAGTTTCATATGACGAAACCTGACTCTGAGTTATGGTGATTTCTGGTGTATGGAAGCAGGCTGAAAGGATGGCGTATCCTGTTGGTTGATCACCGCCAAGATCACAACCAACAGAGGATGGATACGCCATGTCCAAGTCTAACCTGCATGCTCTTTCACAACCAGAGG
>NZ_JADARC010000028.1:0-280 GCF_016464245.1 Marinobacter sp. bablab_jr003 | reverse complement strand
TTGGGTTTGTAGGGCCGTGCGGGCAGCACCGCGACCTGGTAGTGCGCCGCCAGTTGCTGGTAGCTGGGGTTCAAGTCCGGATCGTACCGACAGGCTTTGCTGACACCGCTGCGCAGATTATCCGGAATCACCATTTCCGGAGTTATGGTGATTTCTGGTGTATGGAAGCAGGCTGAAAGGATGGCGTATCCTGTTGGTTGATCACCGCCAAGATCACAACCAACAGAGGATGGATACGCCATGTCCAAGTCTAACCTGCATGCTCTTTCACAACCAGAGG
>NZ_JADARC010000027.1:0-222 GCF_016464245.1 Marinobacter sp. bablab_jr003 | reverse complement strand
GCTGAGAACCAAACGGAGCCGATCCTGCGGCTCCCGCGACACCACGTTATCGATGGTGTTCAAACTGCTCCAGTCCGCCCAGAAACGCTGGAAGCGAATCAAGGGGTTTGACCAACTGAAGCTGGTCGTGGACAACGTGCAGTTTCAGGATGGAATACAGGTGGAAGATCAATCTGGCAGGAACGCTGCCTGATGGTCATACACCAGATTTGACAATAACTC
>NZ_JADARC010000026.1:0-12617 GCF_016464245.1 Marinobacter sp. bablab_jr003 | reverse complement strand
GCTGCATCAACCCTTTCTTCCGCTGCTGGCTGTTCTCAAGCAGGCGCTCGGTGGCGGTGATGGCCTGATCCCAGGTGGAGAGGATCTGGGCGATCTTTTTTTGTTCGGGGAGGGGGGGGAGAAGAATTGGAACTTTACCGACTACTTTAAAAGAAACCGCTGGCATAGTTGATGAGGTGGAATTTCCAAAGAGGAAATGTTTGACGTTATCTTGCCGAAGGTATATCCAAAGAAAATCTTTTAAAGCTTTTGACTCATCAGGCAAAATACGGAAGAGGTTGTTTGCTATTGCCCCTGAAATACCTCTGACAAGATCGCCAGCTCCGGCACTTCCATATCGAATCATACTCAGATCCGCATTTGAAACCATAAACCTATCGCCAGGGTTTGGTATGTAACGCGGGAGCTCCGAACTACTCACGAAATCACTTATCCGAAGAAACCGAACATACCCCGGTTTTGGGATTGGTGATTGCTCGTCGACGGCTACCTGAATACCTTGAGAGAACTGAGTCACTTCCTCTAAATATTTCCTTTCCCAACCTTCAGGCACCATAACCCAACTCCTTCAGATACCCGTCCATCTGCTCGTTCAGCTTCCTGATCTCAGCCTCGATCTCTTTCCGTTCCGCTTGCACGGCCATTAAGTCGATCTCTTCCTCTTCCTCGAAGGTGTCCACGTAGCGGGGGATGTTGAGGTTGAAGTCGTTCTCCTGGATTTCCTCCAGACTGGCCACGTAGGAATACTTGTCCCGGGTGTCGCGCTGCTTGTAGGTCTCGACGACCTTGGCAATGTTCTCTTCGGACAACTGGTTCTGGTTCTTGCCGGCCTGGAACTCGCGGCTGGCGTCGATGAACAGCACGTTGTTGTCAGTTTTATCTTTGCGGAACACCAGTACCGCCGCCGGGATGCCTGTGCCGTAGAACAGTTTCTCGGGCAGGCCAATGACGGCATCCAGAAGGTTCTCCTCGATCAGCTTCTGACGGATTTTGCCTTCGCTGGAGCCCCGGAACAGGACGCCGTGGGGCACAACCACCGCCATGCGGCCGGTCTTCGGCTTCAGGGTCTCGATCATGTGCAGGATAAAGGCGTAGTCGCCCTTGGACTTGGGCGGTACTCCGCGTCGGAATCGGGCGTAGGGATCGCTGTCTGCGCCCTCGAAGCCCCACTTCTCCAGTGAGAACGGAGGATTGGCTACCACGATGTCGAAGTGCTTCAGGCCGCCGTTCTCATCGAGCAGCTTGGGGTTGCGGATGGTGTCGCCCCATTCCAGCTTGTGGTTGTCGATCCCGTGCAGAAACATGTTCATCTTGGCCAAGGCCCAGGTGCTGCCGATGGCTTCCTGACCAAACAGGGCGAAGTTCTTGGAGCCGTCGTGGCCCTTACGGATCTGGTTGGCGCATTTGAGCAACAGGGACGCGGAACCGCAGGCCGGGTCACAGATCTCATCGCCTTCCTTCGGCTCGACGATCTCGGCCATCAGCTCGGACACTTCCGGCGGGGTATAGAACTCACCGGCTTTCTTGCCGGAGGTGGCCGCAAAGTTCTTGATCAGGTATTCGTAGGCGTTGCCGATGACATCCAGCTTCCCGATCCGACTCGGACGCAGGTTCAGCTCCGGCCGGGCGAAGTCTTCCAGCAGGTGGCGCAGAATGTCGTTCTTCTGCTTCTCATCACCCAGTTTGTTGGAGTTGAAGCTGATGTCCTGGAAAACGTCGGCCAGCTTGACGATGTTGGCTTCTTCGATGGCGTGCAAGGCCTTGTCGATCCGCTCGCCGTTGCCCGGCTCATGGCGCTGGTCATACAGGGCGTAGAAGCCGGAATCCCGAGGCAGCACGAACCGCTCGTTCTTCATCAGCTCTTCGATCAGCTCCGGGGTGTCGCCGTATTCGGTCACGTAGTTGTCGTAGTGATCCTGGTAGACATCGGAGAGGTACTTCACGAACAGCATCGTCAGCACGTAGTCCTTGTAGATGCTGGGGTCCACGGTGCCCCGGAAGGTGTCGCAGGCGTTCCAGACCGCTTTGTTGATCTGATCCTGCTTGATCGAATCGTTGCTCATAGATGTCATTTCCCTGTTGTCGTATCCGGACGAAGTATGTGTCGGGCAACCGCATCGGTCATGCGTTGCCGGTTTTCGATTAACTGCTCCAAGAGGGCTTGTTCCCGCTGCGCGGCCCCGACCAGTTTCATCATCAGCTTTTGCTGTTCGATGGGGGGCACCACAACGGGCAGGTCGCCCAACTGGGTTTTGGTCACACTGGGAGCTGCAGAACCCTGTGAGCACATGGCGAAGTATCGCTGGGCATCCACATGGTTAAGTTGCCAGGCCAGAAACTCGGGCATGAGGTTGAAGGCCTCGGGTTTCAGGCGCAGGTGAAAGAAATTCGGGGTGCAGACGGTGTTATGAGGCAGTGCCTTGATCACCGCGGCGTCATTCCGGGTGCCCCGGGCCATGAACAGGATGTCGCCGGGCCAGAGGTAATCCGGGCGGCGCCGGCCGGGGAGGGTCACACGATCCAGAGTTTTGCCGTCTTTGTCGTCCAGGGACTCTCCCATAGCCAGATGACGAAACTGCACCACGAACGCATTGCCATCTTTGTCCACCGGCAGCTTGCCACGGAAGGGGTAGCCGGGGTGGATGGTGGCCAGGCTGCGCAGTAGCAGCTGGCGTTTAGGCTGTTCACTCATGCAGTATGCTCAATGATGCATTTTATATCGCTTAAAGTAGGCATGAATGCATCATTCTGCAAGATGCAAATCTTAAATTAACGACTACGTGCTCTAATTATTGTTAAAACGAGCGACAAGTTGCGTCGTTGGCAGATGATTAAAAACAGTTTTCGGAGAATGGAAGGACTCAAGATTCGGTTCGTTGACCAAAGAGTGCTAGAGACGCGGTAGCCTTCGCGCATACCAAAGCGCTACTCAGCACCGCCTAGCCTTAGTATCATCCAATAGAAGCGGCTCGCACCTATTTCGTTCCAGGACCATGACCGGATATGGCTGAAAGAATCCGTATAGGATCAACTGAAACTGCGTTCCCTTTCATTCCTTCGGCAGATAAATTTCTGGAATATCTCGGTAAGCCCGGGGGGATGGCAGGGTTAATCAATGCACTAGGAAAGCACTTGAACCATCCTTTACCGGATCCCAAAACCGTACGAAAGGCGGTTAAAGAGGGAGTTTCGCCTAGAAGTGCTGCAAAAATTACCAACATGCTGGAAGCTGTCCCATCGCCTGAACTGCGCGATTACATAAATAGCTCAGAATTAGCGCCCTGGATCGAGACCTCGCTGAATAACAATGGGCTGACCTGGCTTTGCTTAACCAAAGGCGCGAGCTTGCAGATCTTCCCGGCCGATAGCCCCGATACCTTTATCGAACAATTTGTTCGAAGGCGGGCCGAACTGGAGATGGAGTTACTTCGGTCCGGCTTGGAGCTTAGGGAAAGCAATATCTCGTGCTCGGGGTGCGAAGAGAGGTGGCGGGACAGGGTAAAAGGCTTCCTGAAAGCGAATACCCTTGTGGACTTCTGCCATATTGAAAAAGGCCTACAGGCCGCCGGAACCATCAAAGCCAGTGCAGGTGATGCTAGGCGCGAGCAGCTAGGCCTGCTGTTAGGTTTATACACCCGCATTAGAATTGACTTCTATTACCAGCTATTGAGCAATATCTCCCTAGACCTCATACGCTGGTATGCCGAGCAAGGCACTCTCCGGAGCCATGAGAAACAATGGCTGGTCGACAACAGCTTTTTTGGGGAGATGTTGCCAGTGTTCGATGGCGAAAGGCTGACCTTACCCTTCGAGAGACTACTCGATACTTGGCGGAAGGGTGCCGGAGTCAACGGTCAAGATCTATCCTGGGGCCAGATCGCGGAGCACTTACCGGATCCCTACGGCTTAGATGCCACTGAATCCTTGGCTCGAAATCAGACGGTTGAGGAGCGCAGGGAGAGGGTGCGCGAGAACAAAAAATCGAGGCTTTTGGAGTGGCGTAACGGGACTCGACCCAAACCAGAGCAACTAAGCGAATTTGTTCGAAACCTTACCCCAAGAGAAGACGATGTGCCTTTGGCAGAGATGAAATTAGATATCGCGTGTATTTACGGGGCCTTTATATTGGATGAGCTGGGCAATTTTCAGAAATGCGGCCTGATAAATGCGCTGAACGATACCTTGCCAGCTTTTGAAAGCTACCCAACGTACTGGGCAAAATACAGGTCTCAAGCCGCGAAGATTCTCGCGGCTTGAGAAGCATACTACTACTTACCCTTGGGAGGGTTATTCCCGCGACCGCCGCCAGAGGGATTGCCTGTTGTACTGGGTGCGTTTTCTGGTTTAGCCATAATGCTCACCTATATAGATTAGTTTCTGAAGATCGGCTCTGCCTCTGCCTGTTTTTGATGATCAGCGGTGCCGATTTCAGGAGTATCTATGATTCTGACGCTGCTGGTGAGGTGAGTCGTCGCGGGAAATTTTCGGAGGGTAGATGCTTGTGATAGTGCTCAAAACCGGCTGCGCATAATCGGCGTTACGTTAAGGTCGCAAAGCGAACATTGAGATTTGGGGTTGACGCTGAAACACAGTGGGGCCCGACGGATTCTACCCCGTTAATACTGATACATCCTTTTATCGGGGTGCTATGCGATAAGCCGAGGGCGTCTTTCCGGTCCATCGCTTGAAGGCTTTCGTGAAATTGCTCTGGTCGGAAAAACCCAGCAAATAACAGATATCCGTCAGTGACAGTTCTGGGCGGCTCAGCAGTTCCTCAGCCATTTCACGCTTCGATTTTTCCAGAAGCTCGCGGAAACTGTAGCCCTCCTTTTCCAGTGCCCTCTGCAGCCGGCGGGCGCTCATGCCCAGCCGGCGGGCGACTGTGCCCTGATCCACGTTCCCGTCAATCGTGCCTTCAAGGAGCAGCTTCTGAACCTGGCCGGTGATGGAAAGCGAGTCTGTGCGCTCAAGGTACTCCTTCATCCAGCGGTCCATATTCTGAACCAGCTCCGGATTTGACTGGTAGCAAGGCAAGCGCAGCACCTGCTCATCGACGACAAACTTGCAGACCGGTGCATTGAAAAAAACCGGCGCCTCAAAAAAAGCCTCAAATTGCGCCCTGAGCCCAGACTTATCGTGACTGAAATGAACCTCGCGAGGGCGGAATTTGTCGTCGGTAATCTGTTTCAGAATGCGGCTGCCACAGGCCATGAAGGCCTCAAGGGCTTCGCCCGCCACCGGCATCTGCAGGTGGAAAACCACCTCCAGTGAGTTGTTCTTGCGGGGAATGGTTTCTAGATGGGCGGCACTACTGGCAACGCCGCTGTAACGGCACATTCGTTCGATGGCCTCACCCGTCGTATCGCTGAACATCATGGCCAGGCTGAGCCCGCTGAACATATCGGCGCGCGCAAGATCCGCAAGACGGAGAGTAAACAATGGGTCGGCGCTGTCGCGCGCAGCCAGCTCCCACAACTGGGTCATGTGAGCGACCTTGATCCGGCCATTGGGATTTTCAAGATCGCTGCTACGTATACCTGCTTCGCAAAGCAGTTTATCGGTATCAAGCCCTTTCAGCTTAAAACCGGCAAGGATGAAACGTGCCCAACTGGCAATCGTGGAAAAGTCTGCGACGGGTCGAGTTTTTGTCACTGTCGTAATTTCACCAAAGATTGGCGGCGTTCAACCAGCTTTAGCTGGTTGCGCCCTTATATCATTTTCAGTTTGTCATAGAACGATAACACGACCAACGTGACCGGAGCGCATTGAATCATGGAAAAGGTATCGGCTCGAAGCGGATTGTCCGCATTATTTGTCGGTTTATTCGCAGCAACACTTGGAGCCTGCAGTGGTGAGACAGGCAGGGAGCTCAGCGAGCACTCCCAAGGCTTCACTGCGGCCTCCACTTACACAGCCTCGAGCAATCAAAAGGCAATAGAAAGCTTGCCCCAACGCGACACCACCGACCATGAAGCCGCAAATCGTGGCTTCATCGGTACCTTCGAAGGTGAGAAAGCCATCATCAGGAATAAGCAGGGCGACCTAATCTGGGACCTCAACGAGTACACCTTCATTGACGGCGCATCACCGGACAGCACGCACCCTGGTCTCTGGCGCCAAGCCGGCCTGAATAATCTTCACGGTCTTTTTGAGGTTACCGACCGCATTTTCCAGGTCCGCGGGTTCGATCTGGCCAATATGACCATCATCCAGGGCGACACCGGACTGATCATCGTCGACCCTCTGACCTCAGAGGAAACCGCTGAGGCCGCACTCGCGCTGGTTCGGGAACACCTCGGCGATGTACCAGTGGTTGCCGTGATTTTCACTCACAGCCACATCGATCACTTCGCCGGTGCCTGGGGTGTTATCAACCGCGACGATTACGATGCCGGCAAGGTTCGCGTGATTGCCCCGATTGGCTTCATGGACGAGGCAACCAGTGAAAATATCATTGCTGGAACGGCCATGGCGCGGCGAGCTTCGTTTATGTATGGCCGCCGACTGGCGAAGGGTCCCCATGGCCATGTGGGCTCGGGGTTGGGGAAGTCACCTGCTTACGGCACCTTTGGCATTGCCACACCCACCGAAATTATCGACACCACCGGGCAGCGCCTGAACATCGACGGGCTGGATTTTGTTTTCCAGAATGCGCCCGGCTCTGAGGCACCGGCAGAGCTGACCTTCGGAATACCCGAACTGGCCGCATACTGCGGTGCCGAAATCGCAACCCGGACTATGCACAATCTGTACACGCTGCGTGGAACGAAAGTCCGGGATGCGCTCAAGTGGAGTGCCTACATCGACGAGATCATCGATCTTTCCGCCGACAGCGACGTCTACTTTGCCAGTCATCACTGGCCTGTGTGGGGGCGCACCGAAATCGTTGACTACCTGGAGCTGCACCGCGACACCTACAAGTTTATCCATGACCAGACGGTAAGGCTGCTCAATAACGGATTCACCTCCAGGGAGATCGCCGAACGGTTGCAACTGCCGCCAGAACTGGCTCAGACATTCTCCAACCGAGGCTACTACGGTACGCTGAAACACAACAGCAAGGCGGTCTATCAGTATTACATGGGCTGGTACGACGCCAACCCCGCGAACCTGGATCCGCTGCCGCCAGAGAAGGCCGCCAGCCGGTATGTCGCTCTTGCCGGTGGCGCTGATGCCCTGCTGGAAAAAGCGCGTGCCGCGTTTGACGAGGGTAGCTATCGCTGGACCGCAGAAATTCTGAACCATCTGGTCTTCGATGAGCCAGACAACGAATCGGCCAAAACCTTACTCGCCGAAACCTACGATCAGATGGGGTATCAGGCCGAATCGGGACCCTGGCGAGACGTCTATCTCAGCGGTGCCTACGAATTGCGCCATGGCGCACCCGAAGAACCACTGATGGATATGTCCACCCTACTCGGGATTCTTCAGCAAACACCGGTCGAAAAGTTCTTTCAGACTATGTCGGTGCGCCTGAATGCGGAGGATGCCGAAGGCGTGGAGCGACGCATTGCCATTGTGTTTACCGACCTCAATGAATCCTATCTGCTGACGGTTAAGAATTCCGTCCTGCATGTCCACAAAGATGCCAGCCTCGACCACGCCGAATCAACGCTGAGAGTCACTCGGGAGCTGTTCACCCGTCTGCTGATTGGAGAAGTCGGCGTGACCGAAATGCTGACATCCGACGCCCTGGAACTGGAAGGCAGCACGATTCAACTGGTGCGGTTCCTGTCGCTGTTCGAGACACCGAACAGTGAATTCAACATCGTAGTACCCTAAAGCAAAAGGACCATGAAATGACCATGAAAACAATGAAAAACAGGTTTCCCGCCAGGAGTCTGCTTCTGGTTGCGGGTACAGCAGCCCTGATGATGGGTTGCAACGGCTCTAGCAGTTCTGACACGACCATGGTGTCTGATACCACGGCGTTTTCAGCACCGCCCAGTGATTGTCTGTGGGTTGGGCCTTACGTCAAAGAGAACGAGGGTTTCAACTTCGCCTACCCGGATAGCGGCGCCATCTATTGGTCTGCCGCCTATACGCTTCCGGAGGACGGTGCCTACATCACCCTGGAAGCAGATTTCCCTTACTCCCGATACATGTCCTTCAACAGCTACCGGGCCAACACAACACCGGCGCAATCGTTGACAGACAAAAACATCATTGCCGAAGCCGGCTCTATCAATCCTTTTATTGATGGCGCGGTTCGCACCGATCCGTCCCGCCGTTATCTGGTCACGGTCAAACCCGGTGACCCAAACGACCCGGCAAACCCGTCTGAAGACAACACGTTGTATGACGCAACCAGCGCGGCGGGCGAGGAAGCGGTACTGATTTACCGCAACTACGTGCCCAACATCGGTGCCGATTGGACCGGCGATGTGGGGCTGCCAAGAGTGACGCTACACCTGGCCGACGGTAGCACTCTTCAGGGCGAAGAAGCCTGTGCTGCCATGTCTGCCGGCACTGACCCGCTTGGCATTCCATTTGTGCCAGCGGACACTTATGAAACCTTGCGCGCCAATTTCGAGCCGGCCCGTGAAACCCCGGCGTTCAGGGCCAGCTATGGAACGGCGTTTTTGTTTCAATGCGACTTTCAGGGCAACTGTAAAAACAACCCCCCACGGAACACCGCCTTTTACGCCAACGCAGATAACCAGTACCTTTACTCGTTCCTGAACCAAGATTTCGGGGACGTGGTCGTTATCAGGGGGAAAATTCCTGAAATCCCAGAAACGCTGAACGATCAGGAATTTTTCAACGAAAACGACCTGCGCTACTGGTCACTTTGCCAGAACGAATACTACTCCCAGGCGGTGAAAGAATGCCTGTATGACGAGCAAATCTTCATCAACCCTGACGGTTTTTACACCATCGTGACCAGCGAGCCCGAGAATCGCCCCGAAAATGCCGATTCTGACTGCGGGGTTGGCTATCTGCCCTGGCCCAACAAAGGCGACGGTTTCAGCATTGTTGACGGAAAAACCGACGACCCTGATTCCGCGTTTCTGATTGTGCGCAATATGCTGCCAGCTGATGATTTTAACCAGGCAATCCAGAACACTATGACCGCTGGCGATGAAGCGTCAGTATTGGGTGACTTTATGCCAAAAGCGACCTACATGAGCAAGGCTGAGTTTGAAGACTTGGGCTGTGCGCCCTATACGTCATTGGCCTACGACCAACTGTAGACATGAAACCCTGGCCACATCAAAAATGTGGTCAGGGTGGTTTGTAGTGGTCAAGTGTTTTAGGCCACCGTCTTTTGAGTTTTCCAATAGGCCTGTTCTGCCTCATTTGGCGGCAATCCGCCGTTGTATTTATGAGGCCGCAGTGCGCTGCAATAACCGATCATATAGTCCGTGACCGATTGCTTCGCCGTGGCAAAGCATGGACATCCGATTTCCGGCCCCCATTCTGCTTTCAGACTCCAGAAGATTCGGGATATCCAACTGTGGCTGATCCGCCTTCTTGTAAGCGTGCCCTAGCGGCTGCGAGCGCCAGCAGATCCGTTGCTGACAGCATGCGCCTCGACAACCTCGTCCAGCAGCGCTTTCTCAGCCTCGCAAGGCTCTCTGTCTCGGTCACGCCAGGCCCGGTAGCTGCTGCGGTACACCTCAAACACCCGACGCAGGCGCTGCACCGCATAGCTCTCTTCAAGTCGCTCGATTATCGAGAATTGCTCAGGGAGTCCGAGCTTCACCTTTTTGTGGTGCCTTGCCTGATCGCTCGGCTCGAAGCCTGCGCACCCAATACTCCATGATTGATTTACCAACCCCCATGGCATCGCAGGCCGCTTTCATTGTGTAGCCCTGGTCAATCACCAGCTGGGCCGCTTCCAGACGGAATTCCGGACTGAAATTTATTTTCTTTGGCATCCAATCCACCTGACTTGCTCTACGAGTGATCATACACTTAAAATCAGGTGGCCAGATTCACTATGCCACTACTCTTATAGTCAATTCGGTCGTTTCTGAATGTTCGCTTTTGTTTAATGGCGACTCTTTCATACCTCTATAGCCAACTCGTCTACGCTACGCATACTCTGAGGTTGTGGCAAACTTGCGCAGTCAGACGTGTCGTAGCGCCCTGTCGAAAGCCCTCCTCAGTTTTTTTCAAAGCCGGTCTAGCAGCGTCTTTGGGTTGCTCAGAATGGGTGGCAGCCGTTATTCTCCGAAACATTTCGGCGGCCATGGATTGCAAAATCGGCCTAAATTCAGGCATCTGACTGCACGTATCAGTATTCTCTTGCCCCCCCCCCCTTTCGAACCAGACGGATTTATGAAAATCGTTGTAGTATTTTCCTACCTTGCAGTCTTCTCTTTTTTCTCCCTTGCCAGCGACAATGCGACAGCGAGCACCATAAAGCAATCAGCCAGCGACCTGTGCCATCCGCCACAAAGTAACTGGTATGACAAGACTCGGACCTACAAGCCTTTCGAGACAGTTGAAGCGTGCCTAGATGCCGGAGGGCGGTTGCCCAAGGGAATATCGTTAGCGTCCCTGGATCAGGCCAAAAGCTCCGCTAGAGCCTCCTCGGACGCTATGGCGGGGTATCATCGGTCGGCTTTCGGTCATGGATGGGACGACGCGAATGGTGACTGCCAAAATAGTCGAGCAGAGGCTCTGGTCGCCAGTTCTACCACTCAAGTTCGCTTTGCGACAGATAGGGGGTGTCGGGTGGTTGCCGGTCGCTGGGTGAGCGCCTTCACTGGTAACGTTATCCAAAACGCCTCGAATATCGACATTGATCACTTAGTACCGCTGGCCTGGTCGTGGGATCGAGGGGCCAACAAGTGGCCCGACGAGAAGCGGGTACGGTTTGCTAATGACCCTGTGAATTTGCTACCGGTCGAGGCAAGCCTGAATCGCTCCACTATAACAATATAAACTATCCCAAATGATCGTGTGAGTGAGTGAATAAGCGCTTTTAGGTTTAGTAAGCATACCAATCTAAAATCCTAAAAGTTAGCTGAAAGAAACCATGGCGTGACTTCTGTTCATGTAGTAGCACGCAAAAAAATCACCCCACTTTTGCGTCCACTCTGTTTTCAAAGCGGACCTTTCTGGACGTTCAGTTAAGCTCAAGCTCTTAAACAAAAGCGAACATTCGCCGCACTCCCAATTCCAGGCTTTACGCCCCTTAAACGGGTAAGCAACGCCCCATCAAGAACTTGGCAAACGATCAAAAGGGCTGACGGTTCCAGCACGTCGATCGCCAATGACATGCGTGTAGATTTCTGTCGTTCGAATGTCGCTATGCCCAAGAATTTCCTGAACCGTCCTGATATCGCTCCCCGATCTCAATAACTCTGTCGCAAAGGCATGCCGAAAGGTATGAGCCGTCACACGCTTGGTGATTTCCGTGGCCAGAACGGCCTGCCTCAATCGCCGCGAGTACGATGAATGATGAAGATGGTGGCGGCACACATAACCAGCGATGGGATGAACGCATCTTGTTACGGATGGGAACAGGTACTGCCAACCAAAGTCCTTCATGGCCGGTCCATACTTCTTGTGAAGTGAGGCCGGCACTGACGTAAGCCCGAATCCATCGGCCAGATCGGACTCATGTACAGCCCTGACATGGGCGAATTGTCGCTCCATGTTTTCTCTTAGATTGCCTGGAATCAGTGTGTATCGATCTTTTCGTCCCTTACCGTTGAATACGAGCAAACTGCGGCTTTTTAGGTCGATGTCTTTCACGCGAAGCGAAAGAGCTTCGTTGATTCTCAAACCGCATCCATAAAGAAGCGCAGTGATGAGCCAATACTCTGCATCCATGTTTTGAAGAATAGAAGCAACTTCATCGGGACTCAGAACGGTTGGCATGCGTCGAGGCGTTTTCGTCATCTTGTACTGTAGGTTTTCAATCTCCCGCTTCAGCACATGCTTGTAGACAAAAATAATCGCGCATAGCGCCTGATTTTGAGTGCCCGGACTGACTCCCCGATTGACGGCGAGGTGATTCAGGAAACGCTCAATTTCGTGATTACCCATGACTTTTGGGTGCTTCTTGTCATTGAAAATGATGAACTGACGAACCCAGTAAAGATAGGACTTCTCGGTTCGGTAGCTGTACTGCTTTGTCCTAATTTCTGTGCGGACCGATTGTAGAAACGGTGATTTCGACACGCTCGCCCTCCGTGGCTGAATGCTGTATGTACGTACAGTTATAATAAAAAACACCCAAAAACGCCAAAATTCTTGCGGCTTAATTTGCACGGCCCTGCTCGCTTTTCACAATGCATCTCTGTAGGTATCTGTTTCAGCATGGGAAAAATTCGACCCACTGGATTTAACGTGCAAAAACGTGCATAAATATCCCGCGTGCACACTTTTCACAGAACCAAAAGCTCAAAAGCCCCCTGAGATGGAGGGGTAATGATCTGAAAAATCGAGGTTATTCAGGTTGTGAAGCAGTATTGGACTGGGTGATGGTGTTGCGGTTTAATAAGAAAGCAAACTAATAAGAGTTATGGTGATTTCTGGTGTATGGAAGCAGGCTGAAAGGATGGCGTATCCTGTTGGTTGATCACCGCCAAGATCACAACCAACAGAGGATGGATACGCCATGTCCAAGTCTAACCTGCATGCTCTTTCACAACCAGAGG
>NZ_JADARC010000025.1:0-546 GCF_016464245.1 Marinobacter sp. bablab_jr003 | reverse complement strand
TTCGTTGCCGATTCTGGGCAGGGCCATAAAGCCGTATTGGCCGCCGGCCCAGCCCTGGGCGACGCGCAGCCAGGCGCTGCTGTGTTCATCATTTTTTGAATAGCGATCCCACGGGAATCGGACTTTCACCCGGCCGTACTGGTCGCAGTGGATTTCTTCACCCTCGGGGCCGGTGACGAGGGCCATCTGGGGGCCGTCCATCATCAGTTTGTGTTCGCACAGGGGCCGCCAGGTTTTATCGGCCGGAATGGCGGTGAATTCGTTGTGGTAACTGGCGGGTTCGCTGCCACCCTCTTCTTCCATCGCCTGGGGCTGTTTGCCGGTGTGGGTGATTGCTGTGAGCAGCCATTCCCGGTTCAGGCTGTGGCTGTCGTGTTCCTGCAATTCCACTTTGGCACCGGGGGTGAAGTCCGGGCGGTTGCTTTTGCCCTTGGCGAGGGAGGCGTCGTTTCTCAGGGCGTCCAGTCTGGCCTGGGTGAACGGTTGGCCACTGGCGTCGGCTTTGTAGCGGCCGGGATAATCGTAATGCTGATAATCTTCCCGGTG
>NZ_JADARC010000024.1:0-316 GCF_016464245.1 Marinobacter sp. bablab_jr003 | reverse complement strand
GGGAGGACGATTACCACGGTGTGGTTCATGACTGGGGTGAAGTCGTAACAAGGTAGCCGTAGGGGAACCTGCGGCTGGATCACCTCCTTAAACGAAGCCGAATGCTTCGGTCAGAGTCCACACGAATTACTTGGTTGGCTAGTAAAGAGGGCAAAAGGGTCTGCTGGGCAGGCGCCTTTGTACTCTAGTCTGTAGTGTACAGAAACGAATGTTTCATCCTGATGAAGCCTTCCTTTCTGATCACTGGGTCAGATTTGCTCTTTAACAAATTGGACGAGATAGAACACGAATAGATTTCTCTCATTATCTCCGAGAG
>NZ_JADARC010000023.1:0-6871 GCF_016464245.1 Marinobacter sp. bablab_jr003 | reverse complement strand
TCCCGCGCCGGACGTTTTGATGGGGAAATCAGGCAGCCTGCCAAGGTGGCAGCTTTGCCGTGGAATCAGTGGCAGCTTTCGCGTGGAATGGGTGGCAGGCTTCGTCTGGAATCAGTGGCAACCTTGGTCTGGAATACGCATTTTGGAGACTTATTGCTCTGACGAGGACGATAACGGTGAGTTGATAGTTCTGCCCGGCTATCGCAATCCTCTGAGAACCGTTCTCAAGGGCTTGTTAGACCAGTTGCCCAGCTACAGGCGCAGTGAATCAAACAAGCCCGCATTACCCATGGATGCCATTTTACGAGCCAAGCAGTATCTTGTTCTGCTAGAGGCGACGTCGTTTCGCGATCTATATCAATTGCATCCCTTCCTCGAAGACTGCTGGTTCGAGGTTGATCCTCAGTTAATCGATGAGAACGACCCAAACTGCGTTTGTCGAGTAGTGACAAAAGAACGGAAGCGAGGTCGCAAGCGCTATTCTGAAGAGGTGTACGAGTTATGGTCGCCCGTGAAAATTGTTGCTCTCTACACGTTGCTGTCCATTCCATTGCGCAGTCAACAGATCCTTTGGCTCGATAGCGGAGAGGGGGATGAATTCCTTCCGGTATGGCGTGATGGGAAGATCCACTGGATCAAGAATTTAAACCCGATTGCAACCCGAAAGCGAAACCAAGGCATTATTCGGAAAGGGAACGATGACGGTGAGTTGAGTGCCTACATCACGACGAACAAAACCGGAAAGAAGCTTGGCGGCTACGAAGTTCCCTTTATGCCGGAAGACCTGGCGTATTGGGTCATCCAGCTTCGGGAGTGGCAGTCCAAATACAATCCTATCGAAGAACTCACACCGTGGACGCAAATCAAGCTGAAGCAAAAGACCAACAAAGACATCCTCAAACGGCGTGGTAAACAAGCGTTCCTTTTTCGCGATCCGGCGTCAATTACCTGTGATGAGAAGGTGTCGCCCATATTTACGAAAACCGCGTTTACACGAACGCTGCCTGCTCTGTTGTTTCATAGTCAGAGGCCCGGTGAGGACTTCGCTGAGAAAATCGAAAATAAGAACAGCGTGGATTACAAGAGCCAATTTACCCCTCACGCTCTCCGCGTCAGCCTTATCACTGCCTACATTGTCGACGGCAGAGCGCCCATAGCCGTGATTTCAAAGCTGGTTGGTCATTCCTCGCTGGTGATGACGATTTACTACACAAAGGTAGGAGCCAGCAAAATGCGGCTGGAGATGGCGGCGGCTGAAAAACGGGCACTTGAGCAGAGTCACTATCGTTACGAAGACCTCATCCTCCAGAAGAAAATCGAAGAGGCGCGTCCGGAATTAATCGCCACAGACCGAAGCATCATGGATCAGTGTCTGACACCTAGTTGGCCCTCTGGAGCCTTCCAACTTATGAGTTTCGGAATCTGCCCCATGAGCGGCAACAAGTGTGACGAAGGTGGCATGGCGCTGGTTGAGCGAAAGGTTGAAGCACAGTACGCGCCGGTGCCCAATGGCTATCTTGGGACTCGAAATTGTCCCCAGTGCCGCTTCTTCATTACCGGCCCGGCGTTTCTGGGCGGTTTGTCGGCTATTGCCAACGAAATCATTCTGGAAATCAATGTCGCCCGCAATGAATACCACGAACTCGAAGAAAAAAGGCAGACGCTCGATGACGAGCGGTACGATACCGAGTCTTCGGGACAGGTTTTTGGTAAAGAGCGAACGCTGAAAAAGATCACCTCGGCGTATGAGGAAAAAGCCAAAAAGCTCGACATGCTTCTTACGGATCTCCAGCACTTATACCGCCTGATTTCTCAATCTACCGAACTGCTGAAGACCTCCGAGACAGGCCAGCACCAACTGATCGTCAGCGACAATTACGTGGAAATGGAGATGCATTTGGAGGAGCAAAGCAGCGAGTTTCGGTTGCTCGCTGAGGTCTGTGCCAACGCTGAAATTTACGAGAGCGCCAGTGCCTCCAGGGCACGCCCCCTGCTCAGTCAGATGCTCGACAAATTGGCGGACACCAATGGGATTGCACCCGCGATATTTCGGTTGACCGAGGATCAGCAGCTCGAAGCTGCCAATCAGGTCGTCCGGCTGATTATGCAAGTGACACAGAATAACTGGCACGTCGCTGACCAGTTGATCAATGGGCAAATCACCTTGGAAGATCTCGCCGAACCACTACAGCTAGGTGATGTGCGCCAAGAGATCGAGTCAGCCATGAACGGGTCTTTGAAATTCCCGCTAGAAATCGAGAGCTGCAATGAGTGAACCGAACGAAGTCTACGAGGCCATACTGGGCCAACTGAAAAATTCTCGTTCCAGGAAGTCCCTGGAGGCCCTTCACGCCGTTTGCAAGGAACATCATGAGTCAGGCTCGGTTGATTTCAGAATCTCAACGATTGCGAAGCTAGGAGCCAGTCGTGGCGCTCCTAGCGAGCAGACCATCCGAAACAAAACCGGAGAACATTATAGAGCGGTCATTGAGGCTTGGCAGGCGCTTGGAGACCAGAAAAAGAAAGCGATCAAAGCACAGACCACGCCCTCGGGCGAGTACGATTGGGTTGATGAGGTAAGCAATAAAACTCACCGCTTCCTCATACTCGACCTGATTTCGAAGGTCCGTAAATTGAGGGCCGAAAATAAAAGGTTTGCATCGATCAAGAAATTGGAAATTGACTACCGAGCGGGTGCTGAAGACAAATCTGAATCGAGGTTACCGAGCCTGTTGAGTCACGAGATTGATGCATTGAGAGACGCCATCTCTGAGGAGTCCCTTAAATTAAAGGGCTGGACTAAAACAGAACGCGGCAGCATCAAGGACCAAAACGGCAAGGTTGTCCTCAGAAACGGTTTTGTGGATGCCCTTGAAAAAGCGTTGAGTATCGAGAATGGCTAACGGACAAGAAAAAGCTCGCGAAAACCTTGTTGCCTTTCAGCGTTGGGCCGCTACGAAAACCGGTGACGACTTAAAGCAAATCGTCTTTCGGGGCCAGCTAAACCGTGGCGAAGTCGCCAACGCTATCGGTATCGGAAAGAGCGCCGTGCGCCAGAATCCGGCGATAAAATCGCTGGTCCTTAAATACCTCGGGCGAATCGCCGCTTGCGGCGAGAGGGCAGAGCCCTCAATTGAAATCGAGGCTACGTCCGTTTTTTTGATAGAAGCGGGACCTTTTCAGACTGACTGTTCTTGATAAAAAGCGGACCTTTTTTTGTCGCCGAGATTCCGGGAGCTTAAGCATGCTGAGGTCGCAAAGCGGACACTCAGGCGGATAGAGAAACGCTCTCATTCGGAAAGGCACTCACCGTTCGAGGTTAGACCTCGGGCCTAGATAGTCATGCTTAGACAGTTGACTCGGTGAAAGTCCAAACAGGCTCCGGAAGGCTCGGTAAAACGCACTGGACTCGGAGTAACCCAACTTATCGGAAATCTTTTCCAGTGGCGTTTGTTGATTCAACTCACGAAGAATGACGTCTTTCAAAACTTCTTCTTTCAATTGTCGGAAACTGGTTCCCTGCTCCGCCAGCTGTCGCTGCAGGTTGCGAGGATGCAAGCCGAGGGCTGCAGCACAAGGCGCCAGGCCCGTTTGTGCAAGGCCGTGATTGGCAATATAGCCACGAATCCGGAACAGTTGCTCTGAACCTTTCTGTTTGGCGCTGAGAAGCCTGGTAGCGTAGTCGAGGCTTAGCTGGTAGAGGTTGTCGTCGCAACCTGCAATGGGCCGATCTATGTCAGTGATCTCTAGCCCAAACCCAAAGCCTTCCGTAGAAGTGGCCACGGGCAGTTGTAGTAGCTCTGACAACGCCCGTCTGGTTGACGCCAGCCCGTCCGGCACAACCATCTGGCGCACTGTGGCTTGTTGGTCAAATAAGTCGCGAATGTACTGAATGGTTCCAGCCGTCACTGAAAGGATTTGTTGCGCGTTAGCCGGCAATGCCGCTGGGGTTTCTTCATAACGACAATAGAGCCGTGCTGATTTGCCACTCTCCACCGAATCCACCTCGTACTTAAATACGCCATTCTCACTGATAAGGGTTTGAAACGTGGCCACATGCTTCAGTGCCAGGCCAACCGAAGGGGAGTGCCAAAGAAGAGGGGCAAGTACACCAATGCTTCGATAGTCCTGTAATTGGCCGATACGTGCCCCCAGTAGTGAGTCTTGCGACATATTAGCTGCGTTATGCCAGAGCTGACGGGCCGAAATCAGGTCGAGCCGACCACGATGGTGGAGCGGGCCTTCCTCAAATCCAGGTAGCCCCGCAACGATAGCATCCACATTGACTCCCAGTTTATGGAAGGTTCGCAGGAGTGAATTGATCCAGACATTGGCAATGGAAAGATGACTCACGGCGGGCCCTAAACATTTGGCTAACAGAAAACGAAACCCATAGTACCCATAATTTGTCGCTTAATGTCAGTAATCGTCGCGGCCAGTCACTGATATATGTCGGCGAAAAGCCAAAAATGGGAGCGTTCAACCCATTCCCAATGAGGGCCCGTGGTATGAGTGACTACAATATAAATGGCTTGGCCATTCCTCTTTTCATGATCCTGATGCTGGCCGAGTATGCACTTCTCCGCCTTCAGGGCCGGAGCCTCCATCGCTTTAATGACAGCGTGAACAGTCTGTCGATGGGGCTATTACTTCTAATTTCCGATGCCTTGCTTAAGGCCTACACTTTTGCCGTGTTTATCTGGTTGTGGGATAACCACCGGCTGTTCGAATTTGCCGTGAACGATCCAATTACCTGGGTGGTTTTCTTTCTTGGTGTCGACTTCTGTTACTACTGGTTCCATCGGGTGGCGCACGAGATCAACTTCCTCTGGGGCGCGCATGTCGGGCACCACCAGGGCGAAGAATACAACCTCACGACAGCTCTTCGTCAGAGTGCCTTTCAGTATGCATTCTCATGGCTTTTCTACTTGCCATTGGCGTTGCTGGGATGTCCGCCTGTGGTCTTTGTAATGCAGTTCATCCTTCTCAAGATGTACCAGTTTTGGCTTCACACCCAGAGTATTAAACGGATTCCGCTGATTGAAGGCTTTATGTCTACACCCTCAAGCCACCGGGTGCACCATGCAAAGAATCCGATCTATATCGACCGAAACTATGGTGGAACTCTGGTGATCTGGGATCGCCTCTTCGGTACCTGGCAGCCCGAGCTCGCCTCGGATCCATGCCACTATGGCACCACGCGCCCTCTGGACACCCTTAACCCCATCAAAGCTAACCTTCAGCACTGGTCAATGTTGGCAAAGGACAGCCGCACAACGGCACGCTGGCAGGACAAGATTATGCTGTGGTTCCGGCCGACCGGCTGGCGCCCGGACGATTGCCTGGCGATGGATGCTGCCGATCCGGGCATGCAAAAAAATGGGTCTGCAGACCGTCCAAAATATGACCCTCAGACCACCTGGGGCAAGAAGGCTTACGTTGCCTTCGCCATGGTCGTGACCTTTGTGGTTTCCACGATCTTCATCTTCCTTTCGCCTCAGCTGTCGGCAATGCAGTTGGCCGCCGGCGTGCTCTTGGTGGTGAGCGGCCTCGTGATTGCCAACGATCTTCTGGAAGGTCACGACCGTTACCGTTGGATCGAATGGCTTCGTATGCCATTGATGCTCTTGTTTGCCGCCAACCTTTGGTCTATTCCTGTGGCGACTACGGTTGTCGATACCATCGTTATCGAGCGGCCTGCGAGCCAGTCTCTGGATTACGCCCGTACGGTCAGTCGCTGGCCCGAGTGGCACCCGCAATCCGCTGTGGTACAAGCAGAGAATCAGGGCCCTCTGGAGGCAGGAGACCGTTTCCATGAAGTAATCGATACACCCATGGGCCGCAGTCGTGTCAGCTGGGAAGTCATCGCCAATTCAGCTGAAAACCAATGGCGCGTACGAGGCGTCAATCTGGACAATGATGTCGAAATCGAATTGGCTTACCGCTTCAAAGCACTCGACAACGGGCACAGCGAATTCGAACGCACTTTACGATACACCATGCCAAACTTCCCGCTTGTATTGGCCAATGTCGTGCATTTCAAAGGCGCAATTGAGCAAAAATCAGAACAGTCTTTGAAAAGGTTTAAAGAGACTATCGAAACGCTACCAGTAGGGCCAAATTGAAATGGACACAGCGCCAGGAGGCAGGCCTGATCAGATGGGAGTCTACGCGAACCGTTATTTGGAGAAACAGCGCAGGAGGTCGCAAAGCGGACATTCAGATTTCGGAATAACGCTGTTGTTCAGCGGCAGCCTTGGCAGAGCGAAGCGGCGACAAGGCTGTCCGGTGGAGGGCCACAAGGCCCGAAACGAACTGGAACTAATTGTTATGCCTTGAGGGCAAACATCAGAACGAATATGGCTACGAAAAGAGTCAAACTCAGGCCGTTTAACGCTGCAAAGCATACCGACCTGTATTTTTGCGGATTCTTCCGGAACAAAAGTAGCTCGACAGCTGGCCATAGAAAGTAAACCAAGTTAACGACTGCGAGAACCACCAAGTCAGCTATTAGGGCACCAGCGATTTTATTGAGAATGTTATCCGCAGTCGCGAGGCCAAGGCTGTACGAGGTCATTAACAACAGGACCTGGCCAGCAACCAGACAACCCAAGAACCTCAGGTTGTACTCTAACCGTTTGCTATTCCACCACTTGAAAGCGGGCAAACTTGCATCCTTGGCACTCCCAAAGAAAAATCTACTGCTCAATTCCATTTTCTCTCCTAGGCATAACGCTTCGCGTAACCGGCGGCCGGAAGTGGCAGAGCGAAGCGGCGCCACTTTTGGCTGTCCGTGTTCACGCGATTGTTAGCCAGTGTTCAGCCATTTGACGGTCGCACCTCCACAAGCTCTATGTATAGCAGCGGCCTA
>NZ_JADARC010000003.1:0-277 GCF_016464245.1 Marinobacter sp. bablab_jr003 | reverse complement strand
GTTTTGTTCGATTTTTGCCTATTTCCCGCCGTTTTGGCGGAAAACAGGCGAACTAACCCTACGACAGCAGGTATTTTTCACCCATCAGCAGGTTGCTGAACGCAGCCAGCAAGTGCAATCGGTTACTGTTTTTGGCCAAGCCGCGATAGCGAACTTTGCTATAGCCAAAGACCTGCTTGATGTACCGGAATGGGTGTTCCACTTTGGCCCGGGCGCTGGCTTTGAGCTTCTCGGCCTTTAGCTTTCGGTCGTCCAGTTTTTTACGAGAACCGGGGCG
>NZ_JADARC010000022.1:0-1372 GCF_016464245.1 Marinobacter sp. bablab_jr003 | reverse complement strand
GTGCCTTCTTCTTGTGCTTCGTGGTGTAGAGCATTCGTGCCCGCATCACCTCGAAGGAGTAACCGCGCCCTTCACGGTTCTTGTCCTTGGCCAGTCGGTTGATGGACTCCGTGTAAGCGTTGGTGACGGGCATGTCCGTCTCGAAGTAGGTCATGGTCTCTTCGCGCCAGTTTCCCACTGCCCTTACCAGATCGCTCCAGACTTCCTTTTGGCCCTTCGGGATGGTGGCTATCCACTCGTCCAGGGCGGCTTCTGCCTGGAGCCGTGTGGTGGCGTCCCAGATGCCGTAGAAGCGCTCCTTGTGCTCGTAGGCGGCCAGCAGTTGCGGGAACGCGCCTGTCCAGGTCTCCATGATGAGGCGCTCCCGGTCTGAGACTTCGTGAGCGCGTTTCAGCAGGATTTTCCGGTCTCCCTTGAGAGTCCGGTTCTGGGACGGTTTCAGCTCCTTTCTGAGGCCCTTGCGCACTCTCTCTAGGGCATCGTTGGCCATGCGCACCACATGGAACTTATCGACCACGATACGGGCCTGGGGCAGCACAGCCTTGACCGCTGCCCGGTAGGGGTTCCACATGTCCATGCTGACGATCTCGACCTTCTGCCGGTCTTTCAGCTTCATCAGGTAGTTGGTCACCACGTCCTGGCGGCGGGTGGCCAGCAGGTCGAGCAGGGTTCGCTCCTCAATGTTGGTCAGAATGCAGCGGTAGCGCTTGTTCAGGTATAGCTCGTCAATGCCCAGGATGCGGGGCGTCTCGAAGCGGTGCCAGCGCCCCAGGAACTCGGCGCGGGCGTTGAAGATGTCGCGCACCGTCTTCTCGTCCAGGCCGGTCTGTGCCGCCACAAAGGTGTAGGGGTGGTTGAAGGATTCCTTCTCCACGTACTCATGCAGCCGCAGTGTCATACGGAATCCGTCCACCATCTCCGGTAGCTGGGGCCTGAATGTTGTCTTGCAGGCCCGGCAGGTGTATCGGCGGCGGACCACCCAGAGAGTGACCCGCTTGCCGTGGATGGGCAGATCACGATAGGGAACGTCACGCTTGCCGAACCGTACGAACTCACCCTGCACGCCGCATTCCTCGCAGGCGATGGGATCGGGCACGTCCACCTGGAAGTGCATTTCGTCGTCGGTTGATTTGCAGCCCAGTACTTGGTATTGCGGCAGGTGAAGGATGTTGTCGGGAAGTTCGGTCATGGTGTTGTATAGGCGTAGGTGTCAGTCAGATCCATCCGGCTCGGCATTGGTGTTTGCTTTTTTACCCAACAAGCTGCTGGAAACGAAAAGTAAGGCACCGAGGACAATTGCAATATCAGCCAGGTTGAAGGCCGGCCAATGCCAGTCTCGCCAATAGAAATCAAAGGAATCCACAACATAGCC